>JBARBX010000793.1:0-3816 GCA_049793535.1 Steroidobacteraceae bacterium
CGCGCCGCGCATATTCTCCCGGGACAGGCGCTTCAGATGCCTTTTCACTGCGGCCGCCTTCTTTCGCTTACGCTCTTGGGTGGGCTTCTCGTAGAATTCCCGGCGCCGGAGCTCGGTGAGGACGCCCGCTTTTTCACAGGCACGCTTGAAGCGACGCAGGGCGGCGTCAAAATACTCATTCTCGCGAACTCGAACGCTGGGCATTCAAACCTCAAATGTATGGCGCGGCCGCCGGGATTCGGCGACAGGGGGGCGCATTCTAAGGTGCGTCCCCGTAAAAGGCAAAGTCCGCGTAGAAACTAGGGTTGAGGGGGGTCGCTTCGCATTGCGCTACGCTATCCCTGCTGCGCGCAAGCCCGGGGTGGCCATTCATGGCCACCCGTGCGACGTATGCGTCGCACCCGTTGAATTCGGCGCGTAGCGCCTAAAGGACAGTTTATGCGGGTATTGGGCATCGAGAGCTCCTGTGACGAGACGGCCGTGGCTGTCTACGACGCCGATCAGGGCTTGCTCGCCCATCGTTTGTACAGCCAGATCGCAATGCACCAGGCGTACGGCGGCGTAGTGCCCGAATTGGCCTCCCGGGACCACGTCCGGCGGCTTTTGCCCCTGGTTCAGGAGGTACTGACCGCTGCCCGGTCCGACCGGGAATCGATCGACGGGATAGCCTATACCGCAGGTCCCGGTCTCATCGGCGCCCTTCTGGTCGGGGCGGGCTTTGCCACCGCCTTGGGCGCCGCCTGGGGCAAGCCGGCAGTGGGCATACATCACCTGGAGGGGCACCTGCTCGCGCCGCTGCTCGAGCCCGACGCTCCCGCCTTCCCCTTTCTGGCATTGCTGGTATCGGGGGGCCATACCCAACTCGTGGACGTCGCGGCATTGGGCGTGTACCGCATTTTGGGGGAAACCTTGGACGATGCCGTCGGCGAGGCCTTCGACAAGACCGCGAAGCTGCTGGGGTTGCCCTACCCCGGGGGCGCCGCGCTCGCGACACTGGCGGAAAGCGGGCGGAGCGGCGGAATTGTGTTCCCGCGCCCCATGCTGGATCGTCCGGGTCTCGAATTCAGTTTCAGTGGCTTGAAGACTGCCGCCCTAGTAGCCTTGCGAGGCCGCGTTTTGGACGACGCGATCCGAGCGGACGTTGCGCGCGGTTTTCAGGAAGCAGTGGTCGAGACCCTCGCCGAGAAATGCCGCCGTGCGCTCGAACTCACGGGCCACCGGCGCTTGGTCATCGCCGGCGGGGTTGGCGCGAATATCCGCCTGCGCGAACGGCTGGCCCAAGTCGCAGGGCGCGCGGGCGCGCGCCTGCATTTTCCGCGCGCCGAGTTCTGCACCGACAACGGGGCAATGATCGCGCTGGCCGGATGCATGCGATTGGCGGCCGGCCTGCAGCAGAATGCGTCCCTCGGGGCGCGCGCGAATTGGGAGCTGGGAAGTATCGAGACTTAGGGAGTTCGGACGATTCAATGGACAAAATTTTTATACACGCGCTCAAGACCGAGGCGATCATCGGCATTTTCGACTGGGAGCGGCAGGTCAAGCAGACCGTCATCGTCGACATCGAAATCAGCGCGGATATCACCAAGGCGGCGCTGTCCGATTCCATCCACGACACCCTCAATTACAAGCGGATCGCGAAGCGCGTGCTGGCTTTTGTCGAAGAGTCGAAGTTTCACCTGGTCGAAACTCTGGCGGAGCACATCGCCATGCTCCTTCTCGAAGACTTTGGCGTCGCCTGGGTGCGCATTTCCTTGAGCAAACCGGGCGCCATTCGCAGCTCGCGCGACGTGGGCGTGGTGCTGGAACGAGATCTCAACCATCTCGAGCGGTGGCGCGCCCGACCCGGCGCAACCCAGGCTCAGGCCTAGCGCTCGCGCGATGCCCCAGCGCATTGTTCTCGAGCAAGCTCTCTCTTGGCGCCAAACGGCCGAGGTGGCGGAAGGCGCGCCGCTCGAACTGTCGGAGGGGGCTTGGCGCCGCATTCAAGCGGCGCGGGTACTGGTCGAGTCCATCGTTCGGCAAGGGGTGCGCGCCTACGGCGTGAATACCGGCGTCGGCGCGCTGTGCGACACCGTTGTGAGCGGATCCAAACAGCTCGAGCTGTCGCGAAATATCGTGATGAGCCATGCGGTGGGGGTAGGAGCTCCGCTCGAAGCCGCCGCGGTACGCGCCATCATGGCTGCCGCCATCAACAATTTCGCGCATGGCTACTCCGGCGTGCGTTCGACGGTGGC
The DNA here is from genome assembly GCA_049793535.1 of Steroidobacteraceae bacterium. Lineage (GTDB taxonomy): Bacteria > Pseudomonadota > Gammaproteobacteria > Steroidobacterales > Steroidobacteraceae > Bog-1198. The sequence continues at coordinate 2,235 of JBARBX010000793.1, forward strand.
CCTGGCGCTGCTCAAGCTGCTGAACGGCGACTGCAACCCTGAGGTGCCGGCCGCGGGCTCCGTGGGATACCTCACCCACATGGCGCACATCGGGCTCGTGTTGCTGGGCGATGGCTGGGCACGATCGGGGGGTCGGCGATTGCGCGGCGACGAGGCGCTCAAGTCGCTGGGCCTCGACGCGCTGGTCCTGCAGGCCAAGGAGGGATTGAGCCTGGTCAACGGCACTCCCTGCGCCACGGGTTTGTCGGCGCTCGCCCTGCTGAAAACCGAGCGTCTGCTCGACTGGGCGGACCTCGTCGCGGCGATGACCTTCGAGAATCTGCACGGCCAGGTCGCGGTATTCGATGCCGACGCGCTGGGGTTGCGTGTCTCGGCGGGCGTTACCCGGGCCGGGGAGCGTCTGCGCGCGATTTTGAGCGGCAGCGGCATTCTGCGGCAGAGCGCCGGCCGGCGCACCCAGGATGCCTTGAGTCTGCGCGCCATCCCACAGGTCCACGGCGCGGTGCGCGACGTTTTCTCCCGCGCGACCCAGGTCGTCGACGATGAACTCCGGTCGGTGACGGACAATCCGGTGGTGGCCGGCACGGCGGATCGGCCGCGAGCGCTCTCGGGTGCGAATGCCGTCGGCGCGGCGCTTGGCTTGGCCGCGGACTCGCTCGGGATCGCCGTGGCGGAGCTGGCCGCCATGTCGGAGCGCCGTGTTGACCGCCTGGTCAACCCGCTGGTGAGCGGCTTGCCCGCGTTTCTGGCGGCGGATGACGGCGCGCGTTCGGGATTCATGATCGCGCAATACACCGCCGCCTCTCTGGTGGCGGACAACCGCCGTCTCGCTGCCCCTGCGAGCCTGGACGGCGGCGTCACCTCGGGATTGCAGGAGGACCACTTGAGCCATGCGACCCCGGGCGCGCTCAAGCTGCTCAAGATCATCGACAATGCCGAGATCGTCGTGGCGATCGAACTGCTTGCGGCGTCACAGGCCTACGAATTGCAGCGGGAATCTTTCGGCCGCGCGGCGCAAACCGACGCGGCCTATCGCAGGGTGCGCGGCGTCATTCCTCCCTATGGCGACGACCGCCCCTTGGGCGCCGACATTCAAACCGCCCGGGCGCTGGTGGCGCAACCAGTCGATGGTTGAATTCAGGCGGGTTCTTGGCTAGATACTGCGGCCGCCGTCGACGGCGATGATCTGACCGGTAATGTAGGGCGCATCTTTCGCCAAGAACAGCGCGGTGCGGGCGATGTCCTGCGGCGTGCCATGGCGCTTGAGCGCCGTCTTGTCGATGATCTCGCGCTTCAGCGCCTCGTCCATATCGCCCTCCGGCCACAGCACCGGCCCCGGCGCAATGCCATTGACTCGAATGTCCGGACCCAGCTCCCGCGCCAACGCGCGCGTCAACATGGCGAGTCCCGCCTTGGCCGTGCTGTAGACCGGATGATTCTTGAGCGGGCGCAGCGCATGGATATCGATCATATTGATGATGAGGCCCTGCTGCTTGGCCAGGGCGGGCGCGGCGGCTTGCGAGAGGAACAGCGGCGCCTTCAAATTGCTGTCCATGAGGTCATCCCACTGCGGGAGCGTGAT
>JBARBX010000794.1:0-1854 GCA_049793535.1 Steroidobacteraceae bacterium
GTGTCGATCGCCACCGCCACGCTTTGCGCCGCACCGACGGTGGTCTTCAGCACCGTGAGATTCGTACCGGCAGTCAGGCGGGCGAACACGAATTGCTTCAGGTTCGCGAAATCGCTTTTCTGCGGAGCCGCCGTCTCCGGCAGCACGTAGCGGTCGCCCATCTTGGCGACGCCCAGCTCGCGCAAATCCCGGCTCACGCTCGATTGCGTCGCAACATGCCCCTGCTTGCGCAACATGGCGACCAATTCGGTCTGCCGGCCGACGGCCTGCTCACGAATCAGTTTCGCGAGCAGCGTGCGGCGCGCCGGGGCGCTCAAGTGATCGACATCGGAGCGGAGCATTGCTGACTCACTGCATAAAGTTGCGCGCATCCTGCATAAAAATGCATCGTCTGTCAATGAGGCGGGCCGCACCTTGATAATCCGATCCGCGGCACGACATTCTCAGGTCCAAAGCGCCTCGTCCCAACTGCCGTGCGCCTCGTCTCAAATGCGGTGACTCCATGATTCCTTTTTCCATACTCGACCTGTCCCCGGTGGCCCTTGGCAGCAATGCCGCGCAGTCGCTGCGCAACACCTTGGATCTCGCGCGGCACGCGGAAGGCTGGGGCTATCGGCGCTACTGGCTGGCCGAGCATCACAGCATGCCCGGGATCGCGAGCGCCGCCACCTCCGTGGTCATCTGCCACGTGGCCACAGGAACCTCGAGCATCCGCGTCGGCGCCGGCGGCATCATGCTGCCCAACCATTCGCCGCTGGTGATCGCCGAGCAATTCGGGACTTTGGAAAGCCTGTTCCCGGGCCGAATCGATCTCGGCCTCGGCCGCGCACCCGGTTCCGATCAGCTCACGGCGCGAGCCCTGCGGCGCAATCTCGCCTCCGACCCGGAGCAGTTTCCGCAGGATGTGCTGGAGTTGATGGGTTATTTCGCAGCGCCGGCGGCCGAACAGCGCGTCATGGCCATCCCGGGGTCGGGATTGAAGGTGCCGCTCTGGATCTTGGGTTCCAGCTTGTTCGGCGCGCAAGTCGCCGCGGCCTTAGGGCTGCCCTTCGCCTTCGCCTCGCACTTCGCGCCCGCCATGATGATGCAGGCTTTGGATATTTATCGCGCGCGCTTCCAGCCGTCCGAACAGCTCGATCGGCCGTACGTGATGCTGGGGTTCAACGTGTTCGCCGCCGAGACCGACGCCCATGCGCGGTTTCTTGCCACCTCCATGCAGCAAGCCTTTGTGAACTTGCGCAGCGGCCGGCCGATGCAGCTCCCGCCGCCCCGCGAAGGATACGAGGCCGAGCTCCCGCCGGCGGCCAGGGCCATGCTCGCCGACGTGCTCACCTGCTCCGCCGTCGGCGCGCGCGAGACGGTGCGCGGCGCGCTCATGGCCTTCATCGAACGGACCGGGGCCGACGAATTGATGATCACTTCGCAAATATTCGATCACGCGGCGAGGCTGCGCTCCTACGAGATCGCCGCCGAGATTCGCAACAGCCTGCCGTAAGGAGCGCCGGTTCACCCCGCCAAGCCGAGGAAGGCCCGCATCCGCGCCACTTCCGCCTCGAGTCCGGCGCGGAACGCGGCGCTGCGCGGTGCGCGGCCGGCGATGTAGCCGAAGGAGCAGGAGAGGCCGCCGTCGACCGCTGCCGCATTACCCCACCCGATCACCCGGTCGCGCCACAGCAGGGGCAGCGCGTAGTAGCCGAGCTTGCGCTTCGGCGCGGGGGTATAGGCTTCGAAGCGATACGGCCACTCCCAGAATATCTCGAATCGGCGACGGTCCCACACGATGGGGTCGAAGGGCGCGAGCAGGCGCACGTCCTCGTCCGGCTGCCAGCGCACCGACACCGGACTCTCCCCGGC
>JBARBX010000795.1:0-6116 GCA_049793535.1 Steroidobacteraceae bacterium
GCCGCGGGACTTGCCGGCCCCGCATCGGCGTTCGAGCGCTGATGAGCGACGACGGCGACGAAGATGCCCGCAATCAGTGCGAGCGACCAGGTTCTGATGCTTCCCATGGAAATAAGCCTCTCTATACGGGTAAGAAAATAAATACCGCTATTGGTTATGACCAGGCCGCCGGCGCATTGGTTCCGAGGGGAGCCCTGCCCATAACCTTAATAATGTGAAATCCCGACGGGTCAGGGGTTTGCCTTTAGCGCTACGCTCGGGTTTCCTTGTGGCAGACCTCATCTATGGCTGACGTGACCGGTCCAAACTTATTGGTAGTGGGGGGCGATTCCAAGCGCCTGCAATGGCTCACCCACCATGTCACCAGCCATTGGCCGAACGCTCAAGTCACCACATTGCCGGCCGGCGAGCCGGCCGCCGTGGCCCGCCTCATCACCGAGCGCACCCTGGACGCCGTCATCCTGCAGGCCGACTTCGCCGATGAATCGGCGGCACGCATCGTATTGCATGATTTGGGGCAGATGCTGCAAATTCAACCCGGCATGTACTGCATTTTGCTCGCGGACAACGGCGATGAAATGTCGGCGGTCAAGGCCCTGAAGAACGGCGCCAAGGATTACCTGCCGCTCGCGCGCATTACTCGGGATCAATTGCTGGCGGCCATCATGGAAGCCTGCGCCAAGCGCCGCGCGGTCACCCAGGCGGCCAAGGTCCCAAGCGGTCCCCAAGCCGAAGCGCCGGGAATCGAAGTGCCCGGCTATTCCATCCTCAAGGAAATTGCCACCAGCAATTTCTCGCAGGTGTTTCTCGCGCGCAGCGAGCGCTTGCGGCGCAATGTGGTGCTCAAGGTCATGAACCGCGGCGAGTCCTCGCGGGAAGTCGACGATGCCGAGCGCTTCCAGCGTGAGTACGAGATCATCTCCAGCATCAGCCACCGCGCCATCGCGGAGATCTACGACTTCGGCACCCTGCCCCATCACTTGTATCTGGCGATGGAATACTTTCCCTGCGGCGACCTGCGCGACCGCCTGCGCAATCCCATGAGCGTGGACGAGAGCCTGTACTACCTGCGCGCCATCGGCGAGGCGCTGCGCGTCATCCATGTGTTCGGCATTTTGCACCGCGACTTGAAGCCTGCGAACGTGATGTTGCGCGAGGACAATTCGCCCGTGCTCATCGACTTCGGCTTGGCACGCCGTTCCTTGGACGACGCCGGCACCACCGGGGTCGGCCAGGTGCTCGGCTCGCCCTACTACATCAGCCCCGAACAGTCGCAGGGGCAGCGGGTCGATGCCCGCACCGACCTCTACAGTCTGGGCGTCATGTTCTATGAAATGCTGACGGGCCAAAGACCCTACGGCGGCCGCAGCGCGGTGGCCATCATGGAGCAGCATACGACCGCACCCGTGCCCGCGCTGCCGGTCCCCGCAGCCATGCAGCAGCCCCTGCTCGATCGCCTCATGGCGAAGCAGCAGAACGCCCGCTACGCATCGGCCGACGAGCTGCTGGCCGATTTGGGACCCTTGGTGGCCGCCGTCGCCTAGGAGCCTGTCTGAGCGGGGCGGCGTGACGCGCGTCACACTCGCGCGTGGCTCATTGCAACATCCTTGACAGGCGGCTACTCGGGCTGTGACAGCCGTCAAGCCCCAACCCATGGCCGTTTGGCACGCTCACGATATGTTCATTTCCGTCAAACGGCATGAGCGCGAGAAACAGGATCTGATCGATGCCAGCAAGCGGCTGACCGACGCCCTCCTGAAGAGCAGCGCGCAAGGCCTATTCATGCTCGATGCCAAGGACGGGATTCAACCCGAAGTATCGGCCTCCATGGCCACGCTGTTCCGGCGCCAGGATTTCGCCAAGCTGAGCTTCGACAAATTGATCGCTCCGCTCGTGACGGCCAAGTCCTTGAGCGCGGTGCGCGCCTTCACGGCGCGGCTCCTCGACGCGACGGTGCAGGTCGACCCCACGCAGCCCAATGTCCTGGAGGACGTGGATGTCCGGCTGTCCAATCCGGACGGCAGCTTCGAGAGCGCGCACTACTCGTTCGAGTTCCACGCCGTCGACTTGGGACGCGAACCCCGCGCCTGGCTGGTACGCGTGACCGAAATCACCGCGCGCGTGCAGCAGCATCGAGAGCTCGAGGATCTGCGCGCACAGATGCGCACCCAGGGCGAGATCCTGCGCACTGTATTGCAGTCCGGGGGGGCACGCTTCGGCGCCTTCCTGCAGCGCACCGACGCCTCCATGAAGACCATCAACGCGGTGCTGAAGAAGCCCGCGCGCGAGGCCGATGCGTTTCGCAGCAAGCTCGAGGAAACCTTGGAGGAGGTCGATCGAGTGCGGCGCGATGCCGCGGCGCTCAGGCTCTCCGGACTCGAAGCCGCCGCCCGAGTGCTCGAGGACTCGCTGCATGAATTGCGCAGCCGCGGCGCGTTGAGCGGCAGTGATTTCCTGCCGCTGGCCGTCAAGCTCGACCAGCTCTATGGGCAGTTCGCGCAGCTGCGCTCCTTGTCCGTGCAGCCGGGTCCGGCCGCGGATCCCGATGCCGAAACCGCCGAGTCGCGCATGACGGACAACGGCACACAAATCATCGATGCGCCCAAATTCCTGGCGGAGATGGCGCAGAAACCGCCCGCTCCGCCGAAGTCCACAGCGGCGCCTGTTCCCAGGGCGCATCGCATGGCCCCGGCCGGCAGCCTGGACAGCACGCTGACCGCGCTCACCGAACTCATCGCGCAGGAGCACAAAAAGATCGTGGTCCTCGATTGCATCGGCATGGAGTTGGTTCCGCCGCGCTACCAGGCGACGATCAAGAACGTCGCGATTCAATTGATCCGCAATGCCGTCATGCACGGCGTTGAAAACTCGGCGGCACGCAAGGAATTGGGTAAGCCGCAGCACGGCACCCTGCGCCTCGAATTCAAGACCGTGCCCGATCAAAGCTTCGAGCTGCACTTCCAGGACGATGGCTGCGGCCTCGATCCCGACAAGGTCCGCTCCACCGCCATCGCGCGCGGCCTGCTCAACGAGGAGGCCGCGGCTCGCTTACGCGATCGTCAGGTCATCAAATTGATATTCAAATCGGGCTACTCGACCCTGACCTCGGCACCCGGCGAAGCGCCTCACGGCAGCGGCATGTCGCTGGTGCGCCGCTACGTGCACGAAGCGGGCGGCAAGATCGCGCTGGCGACCTTGTTGGGCCACGAGACTCGGTTCAAGGTCACGCTGCCCCCGCTCTCGGCCTCGGCCGCCGACGCGCAAGTCGCCTAAGGCGGCCGCCGCGCCCCACGCGTCTTTACGCGCCGAGCGGCGCAAGCTCGACCAATACCGCACCCGCCGCCACTCGCTCCCCGACGCCGAAGGCCACCCGCGCAACGATTCCGTCATGGGGCGCGGTCAGGGTGTGCTCCATTTTCATCGCCTCGACCGTCACCAAGGGCGCGCCGCGGGCGACTTGCCGGCCCTCGGCCACATGTACCGCGACCACGGTCCCCGGCAGCGGCGTGAGGAGCGAGCCCTCCTCGGCGGCGGCGCTGACTTGCAAGGCATCTTCGGTTCGGCCCAGGCGCAACGTCACGTGCCGCCCGCCGCGGAACAGGTGCAGTTCCCCATGCGTCTCCACGACGCGCACCTGCTGCAATTGTGCCGCGAGTTCTACCTCCACCGACTCGGCGCCGCGTGCCAGCACGCGCAGCGCACATTCCTGCCCCGCCACGCGCGCGAGGTAGGCGTCCGGCGCCGTCATGTCGATGACCACGCGGTGTTCGCCGAATACCCAGGCGCTGCGCGGCGGCGCCCCCAAGCGCCAGCCGCGGCTATCCGCCCATAACGCATTGCCGGCGGTCTCGCGGGTCGCGCACCACAGCCCCGCGAGCACGGCGTCCGTCGCATCCGCCTTCGGGGCAGCGAATGACAGCGATGAACGCTGCGCCCCGAGAAAGTTCGTCGCCACGGCGCCGCGCCGAAATTCCCGGTCCGCTAGCACCGAGAGGAGCAGCGCGCGGTTGGTGGTGACGCCCACGATCTCGAGCTCGGCCAGCGCCCTGCGCAGCACCTCTCCAGCCGCGCCGCGCGACTCACCCCACGCGACGACCTTGCCCAGCATGGGATCGTAAAACGGCGACACTTCATCGCCCTCGTCGACCCCCATGTCGAGGCGCAGGCCGGGCGCGGCCTTGGGAAGGCGCAGATGGGCGATGCGCCCGACGCTCGGTAAATAGCCGTGTTCGGGATCCTCCGCGTACAGGCGCGCCTCCATGGCGCTGCCATGGCGGGCGATTTCGCCTTGTGCCTTGGGCAGCCGACCGCCGCCGGCGATGCGGAGCTGCCACTCGACCAGATCGATCCCGGTGATGAGCTCCGTGACCGGATGTTCCACCTGAAGTCGGGTGTTCATCTCCATGAAGTAGAATTGCTGGGCCTCGTCGACCAGGAACTCCACCGTGCCGGCGCCCACATAGCCGACCGCGCGCGCCGAGCGGAGGGCGGCTTGCGCCATGGCTGCACGCACCTCCTCCCGCAGGTCCGGCGCCGGCGCCTCCTCGATGATCTTCTGATGACGGCGCTGCACCGAGCAATCGCGATCGAACAGCGTGACCATGCCGCCGTTCGAGTCGGCGAACACCTGCACCTCGACGTGGCGCGCCAGGGGGAAGTAGCGCTCCAGCAGCAACCGGTCGTCGCCGAACGCCGTACGCGCGAGCCGCTGCGCCGATTCCACCGCGGCCCCGACTTCGGCGGTGGAGTTCACCACCTGCATGCCCTTGCCGCCGCCACCGGCGCTGGCCTTGATGATGAGCGGAAATCCCACCTGCGACGCCTCGGCGAGCAGCCGCTGCGGCGATTGGTCCTCACCGTGATATCCGGGCGCGACCGGCACACCCGCCGCCGCCATCGCAGCTTTGGACGCGCTCTTCGAGCCCATGGCCCGGATCGCGGACGCCGGCGGTCCGACAAAGGTCAAACCCGCCTTCGCGCAGGCGTCGGCGAAGTCGGCGTTTTCCGAGAGAAAGCCGTAGCCCGGATGCACGGCATTGGCGCTCACGCGCAGCGCCAGTGCCACGATCTTCTCGATGTTCAGATAGCTCTCGGCCGCCGGCGACTTCCCCAAGTAGTACGCCTCATCGGCGCTGCGCACGTGGCGCGCCGCGCGGTCCGCGTCCGAATACACCGCCAGCGCGGTCCACCCTAAGCGCTGCGCGGTGCGCGCGATGCGGCAGGCGATCTCGCCGCGGTTGGCGATGAGCAGGCGGCGCAGCACGGGCGCGCTCACATCCGGAACACGCCGAAGCGCGTCGCGGGGGTTTCCTGCGCCGCGGCCAGCGCCAGCGCCAATCCCAGCACCCGGCGCGTGTCGAGCGGATCGATGACGCCGTCGTCCCAGAGCCGCGCCGAGGCATAGTACGGATGCCCCTGGCGCTCGAATTGTTCGCGAATCGGCGCCTTCAGCTTTTCTTCTTCGGACTCGCTCAAGCTGCCGCCGCCGCGCTCGAGGGCCTCGCGCTTGATGGTCGCGAGCACACTGGCGGCTTGTTCGCCGCCCATCACCGAGGTTCGCGCGTTCGGCCACTGAAACAGGAAGCGCGGACCGTAGGCCCGGCCGCACATGGCGTAGTTGCCGGCGCCGAAGCTGCCGCCGATCACCACGGTGTACTTCGGCACGGCCGCGCAGGCCACCGCGGTCACAAGCTTCGCGCCGTCCTTGGCGATCCCGCCCGCCTCGGCGGCCTGGCCCACCATGAAGCCCGCGATGTTCTGCAGGAACAACAGCGGTATGCCCTCGCGGCAGCAGAGTTCGATGAAGTGCGTGCCCTTCAAGGCGCTCTCCGAAAAGAGAATGCCGTTGTTCGCGAGTATCCCCACCGTTCTGCCGTGGATGTCGGCAAAGCCGCAGACCAAGGTGGTGCCGTACAGTGCTTTGAACTCATCGAACCATGAGCGGTCGACCCGGCGTGCGATGAGCTCGCGCACGTCGTAGGGTTTGCGCGAGCTCGGCGGGATGATGCCGTACAGCTCCTCCGGATCGTAGGCAGGCTCCGCCCCGGCCGCGATGCCGCCGATCGCCCTCGCAGAGCCCCCGCCCACAGCAGCGCCCGTGCCCGGCATTGCAGGGC
>JBARBX010000796.1:0-5680 GCA_049793535.1 Steroidobacteraceae bacterium
CAGAGTTTGAGCGCCGCAAGTCGGTGGAGTTTGCCGGAATATCGACGTGGATTACGAGCCGCGAAGACCTGATCCTCTCAAAGCTTGTTTGGGCGCTCGACACAGGCTCGGAGATGCAACTGCGCGACGTCCGCACGCTGATCGACGAATCCGTTGATTGGTCCTATCTGAAAGGCTGGGCTGCGAAGTTGGGCGTCGCCGCCAAACTGGATGAGGTCTCCAAGTGAGCGATACCTCCCCCGAAATGGACAAAATGGTCGCCGAGCGCTACAAGCTCATGACGCCCGATCGGCGCATGAGAATCGCCTCCTCGATGTTCGAGACGGCGCGAGCCCTCATTGAGGCTTCGCTGCCTCTCAACCTGACACGCCGGGAGCGACGTCTTGCGTTCGCTAAGAGGTTGTACGCCGGCGAGCTGCCCGATGCAGCGTTGCTGGCATTTGCTGATTGGCATGTGCGCGAGAAGCTCGATGAGGCGGTTCGCATCGAAGATCGAGGAGCCTGACCAATCGATCAGCCATTTCTTTCCGTGCCGTCGTGGTAATTCCGGTGGTTATAATTCCGAGCCGTACCCCGCTACCAATTCAAGCAATTCATCCGCACAATCAATCGCTTGCGTTGCAGTCCACGTGGCCGGACGGCGAGTCGCCGTCGGCGCAACTGCTCCGGCAGATACCGTAGTTTGACGGTAAGCGTCGGCCCAGCACACATTGAAATTAACGCATCATCGCGGACTGCATTTGGTCAGAGGGAATCATCTCGGCGAAGTTGAGGTATGCCGCGAGGACTCGGCTGCCGGAGCCGTGTGCCTGAATTCTCCTCAAAGAAGGGCCGGATCCGTGCAAGGAATTGCGTTTCGAGCCAGGGGACTCGATACTTCGGTCTATGATGCCCCGATTGGACGAAACAGGACCTGAATCGGCTGGGTCACCGCCCGTGTGGTTGGTTTGGGGCAGGTTCAGGTCGGGAGAATAAGAAAATGCGCCGAAAACAGCTGGCCAAGCACCTCGACAAGCGGGAACTCATCAGTTCGGGATTGCTCATCAAGTACCACTCGAAACGGCCGCCGGATAAAAATACGAAGCGCAGATTGTCGGAGGCTGCGGGGGTGGCTTGCAGCGTGATGCGCAAGACGGTTTGGGAGATCGACAAGGTCTGCCTGTTCTACCGCGACGAGCGGGACCTCATGACCCGGGTGCTGGATGCCCACTTCGGCTTCAAGAACATCGCCACCCTCAGCAGCGCCAAGGACGCCAAGAACAAGCTCGTGAACGCCAAGGCGCGGCGAAACTGGCTCGGTATGATTCGACGGAACATGCTCAGTATCTCCTTCCATCTGAACACCGGCATGTACCTTCTCGATACGGATGCGGGGCACCGGACAATCGTGGGGGACAATGAGGTCGATAACATGAGTGCGGGGTGGTCGGGGGACAGAGTCTATGACGCCCAAGGGAACGAAGTGGTCGATCCCGCCGATCCAACAAAGCTGTTGTTGCAGCCGAAGACGAACCCACAGGGCAAGCGAGTATTGAGCAGCCTTATCGAAGCCTACGCACAAACGGGTACTTCCGGCCCGGTGCACGTTTCATTTGAACTGGCGAAGACGTTCTCGCCGCTGCAATTCGCCCGCCTGATCGTTCACGAGGCCTCGCACACCTTCTGCGGCACGACCGACGTTTATTACGCGCACGCCAAGGCGGAATACTATGCGGAAAAACCGCTAAGAATGATCACCAACGCAGACTCGTACGCCTATGCAGCCGTGTCCATAGCGTCGAAGACCTTACACGACTACGATTCTCTTCAAGGCGCTGCCTACACCTCCTGAGATAACAACGGGGGATGGTCACACCGCCATTGTCCGGGCTAGCATGAACCTGACATCAACCCGCAAATTGCAATGCGTTGGTGCAAGCAAGCATTGGCCCCGTCATTTCAATAACGTTGCGTAGCGGTGCGGACCACGATGCCAATACGACATGCTGGCGTAGCGACGCTTGCCGCACTGTGCGGCATGCTAGGCGCAAGCGCTTCGCCTGCTCCCTCGGAAGTCCCCGTGGACGAGCAACAGGTCTCGGTCAGGCAGCGCGTGGATGTCTTTGTTCGCGGACTTACGCGAAATCCTGGATTCTCCGATTCCGAATCGCTGGTGCGTTGGAATGTGCCGATTTGCCTTTTCGCAGCGGGATTGCCCGCAGAAGACCTACATACTGTATCGGCCCGGCTGACGCAGATCATCTCCGCGGCCGGAACGTCGCTGGCACGCGAACCGTGCCAACCCAACTTCAGCATCATTGTGACTTCTGAACCGGATCGAGTACTCGAGGCGTGGTACGCGCGCGATAAACAGCTCTTTGGCGATGCGACGCCCGCGCAGATTCGCCACTTTCTTGATTCATCCGGGTCCCGGCCCATACGGGTGTGGCACAACATCGATCGCGGTCGCACAGCGGGTGCGCGCTTGGGCCACTTCATTCCCAGCAATAACAATGCCGAATCCTCGTCGTTCGTCCGAAATGCGGTTCTTAATTTCTTTTCGGTGTTTGCCATTGTCGACACCAATCTGGCGTCGCACGCGACGCTGGATCAGCAGGCTGACTACATCGCGATGGCGGGACTATCGAATGTCGATCTCGATGCAGACATCGGAAGTGCGCCTTCAATCTTGCGCTTGTTCGCTCCTTCCCCAACGCCACCGGGCGGTCTCAGCGCTTGGGATGTGGCTTTCCTAAAGGCTCTCTATCAATCCGATCAAACCTCGCGAACTCAGCGGCATGACATTGCCGAAAGAGTCACGAACGAAATCTCACGCTCGAGATGAGCGGGGCCGATGTCAGCACCGTCAGACATATACAGTGACAGATCCCACTATCGCTGGGTGATAGTCGCGGCGGGCGGCCTCTTGGGCTGCGTCGCCATCGGCGCCATGTTTTCACTGCCGGTTTTTCTTCGGCCCATCTCACGGGATACTGGATGGTCAATCACCGGGTTATCCACCGCTATGACCTTCGGTTTTCTCGCCATGGCGTTGGGAAGCATCGTCTGGGGAAACCTCTCAGACCGCTTCGGACCGCGTCTGATAGTGATGATTGGATCCAGTGTTCTGGCGATCGCTCTGGCGCTGGCGAGCCGGGCGACATCGCTCTTCGAGTTTCAGTTGATCTTCGGCTTGGTGGTCGGTCTCGCGACAGCGGCCATCTTTGCGCCCATGATGGCGTGCGTGACAGGCTGGTTCGACACCCAGCGCAGCCTGGCCGTGTCTCTGGTTTCCGCCGGCATGGGAATGGCGCCAATGACCATGTCTCCATTGGCGGCGCGGCTCATTTCCAACCACGATTGGCGAACGTCCCTGCAAATCCTTGCCGCGCTCGCCGCAGTCGTCATGATTCCGGTGGCGTTGCTGGTGCGTCGCCCGCCGGCGTTGCAATCCGGAAATGCGGCCCTTGCTGCACATGAAGAGCCGCAATCAGGGATCACCTTAGGGCAGGCAATTAAATCGCCGCAATTCATCACGCTGCTGCTGACGAATTTTTTTTGTTGTGCCACGCACTCCGGCCCAATTTTCCATACGGTGAGCTACGCCATAACTTGCGGGATCCCGCTGGTTGCTGCTGTTTCGATCTACAGCGTGGAAGGGTTGGCAGGCCTGGGCGGTCGTGTCGCGTTTGGTTTTCTCGGCGACCGGTTTGGAGCAAAACGCGTTCTGGTCACGGGCCTGCTGCTGCAGGCATTCGGCGCACTGGCCTATTCCTTCGTAAGTCACTTGAGCGCGTTTTATGCCGTGGCCGCCCTGTTTGGTTTCATCTACGCCGGTGTAATGCCTCTCTATGCAGTACTAGCGCGCGAAAATTTCCCGCTGCGGATGATGGGGACGATCATTGGCGGAACAACCATGGCGGGCAGTCTGGGCATGGCGACCGGTCCGCTGGCTGGAGGCCTAATCTATGACACGTTCGCGAGTTATCGATGGCTCTACATCGGTGCGTGGGGCATGGGTATGGGCGCCTTCTTGATCGCATTGACCTTTAGACCCTACGCAGCCAGGCCGGCGCCGCAACCGGGACCCCGTCTTGTCGGTCACTGAGAAGGCGGCCCCGTTCCGAGGCCAAACTGTGATTTTATCCATCTGACGAAATGGCATTCGGGCGATTCATCGGTCCAAAGCAACCAATAGCCGCCCGCTCCACCGAGCGCCCATGAGAACGGGGCGGTCAGCACCCCCTGCGCGATGAGGTCGGCAAATAGCACGGGGGACAGTAACGCGGCACCGATGCCCTGCGCGGCTGCTTGCGCCTCGAGCTCGTAGTTGGGATAGCGGGTCGCAGCAAATGTGGGCTTGGCGTTGGGGATTCCGGCAAGCTTGAACCATTCCGACCAGCCGGGATCGGGAATCAAAGGCATCTCCAGCAGTTTCTTGGCCGTCAAACGCCTGCCTGCCAATTTGGGGCTGATCAACGGTGTGCGTTGCTCGGCCATGAGCATTGCAGAGCTGCAATTCGGCCAAGGCCCAACCCCGCTTCTAATGGCCACATCGAAACCACCGGCCGGCAGCACCGTCTGGGTGTTATCCAGGACGATTGCGTCCGCTCCGGGGATCGTGTGATAGGTCGCCAACCGCGGCACCAGCCAACGTGAGGCAAAGGTCGGTGCACAGGTCACGCGAAGCGGCTGTTTGACGCGGCAGCAGTCGTGTACCGCCGCGCGCATGAGCGATAAAGCCTGCTCGACCCTTTGCCCAAGCGCTTTGGCACGGTCGGTAGTCGTCAGCGTCGGACCGTGCCGGCCGAAGAGCCTGACGCCAAGTTCAGCCTCGAGCGCCCTAATCCGCTGGCTCACCGCGGCGGGAGTAATCCTCAATTCGAAAGCGGCGCGAGAAAAATTACCATGCCGGGTGCACGCAGCCAGCACGCGCAACGAATCAAGCGAGGGCAGTCTTTTGGGCACGATTCATTTAAAGCTGTGCTTCAAATGATTGTCAAGGCTTATCGTCATGGCCCCGAGTCGGACCTTATACACTGACTTCAACAGCACAATGTACTCGAGGGACGAACAGCAATGAGCACACTTCTCAATCATCGGTTGGTACGGTTTGCGGCTACCGGTATCGCAGGCAGCGCCATCTGCCTGGCTTGCGTGTGGCCGGCGGGGAGCGCTGCCGGCGCAGACACAACGAGCGCGCCGCTGCCTCCCGGATATTCGCTCTCGCACACCGGTGGCGTGCATGACTTTGACTATTTCGCCGGCGGATGGATCACAAAGCAGCGGCGCCTGAAAGTACGCGGTGTGGGGAGTTCCGACTGGGAAGAGTTCCCTGCCGTTGAATGTCTCAATCTCTATCTCGGCGGTATGGCCACGGTCGATGAGCTGTATATGCCAACCAAGATGCGCGCGGGGCTCACTCTGCGGGCGTTTGATGTAAAGAAGCAGCAATGGTCGATCTACTGGGTGAGCAGCGCCACCGGCCAATTGGATCCCGTGCCGGTGGTCGGAGGGTTTGACGGGAATCGCGGCGAGTTCTACGCCGACGACCGCGCGGATGGACGGCCCATCCGCGTACGTTACTTGTGGACCAAAGTCGACCACGATCATGCTCGCTGGGAGCAGGCGTTCTCGTACGACAACCATACCTGGGAAACAAACTGGGTTGCCGATTTTACGCGCGCGGACGCCTCCAAGA
>JBARBX010000797.1:0-5021 GCA_049793535.1 Steroidobacteraceae bacterium
ACGTTGCCCTTGCCCGAACCCATGCGCACTTCGAGCGGCTTCTGCGTGATCGGCACGTCCGGGAACACCCGGATCCAAATGCGGCCGCCGCGCTTCACATGACGGGAGATCGCACGACGGGCGGCCTCGATCTCGCGCGCCGTCATGCGGCAGCGATTGGTCGCCTTCAGGCCGTATTCGCCGAACGCGACGGAGTTGCCGCGCTGCGCGCTGCCGGAAATCTTGCCCTTGAACTGTTTGCGGAACTTGGTCCGCTTCGGCTGCATCATGTGTCGTTACCTGTCAACCTGCGGCCGGGGCCGGGGCCTCGGCGGTCTTGGCGCCTGCAGCCGCGGCAGCCTCCGCCTCGGCCTCGGTGGCCTCGGCTTCCGGCTGATCGAATACTTCGCCCTTGAATATCCAAACCTTGATGCCGATGACGCCGTAGGTCGTCTGCGCCTCGGCGACGCCGTAGTCGATGTCGGCACGGAACGTGTGCAGGGGAACGCGCCCCTCGCGGTTGGTTTCGGTGCGGGCGATCTCCGAGCCGTTGAGGCGCCCGGAAATGCGCACCTTGATGCCCAACGCGCCGGATCGCATGGTGTTGGTCACCGCGCGCTTCATGGCACGGCGGAACATCACGCGCTTCTCGAGCTGCTGCGAGATGCCCTCGGCGACCAGCTTGGCATCGAGCTCGGGCTTGCGGATTTCCGCGATGTTGAGCCGCACGTCGTTGGTCGTCATGCCGAGAACCTTGGCCACCCCGGCGCGAAGTTTCTCGATGTCCTCGCCCTTCTTGCCGATCACGATTCCCGGACGCGCCGTATGAATGGTGATATTCGCCCGGCGCGCGGCGCGCTCGATGTGAATTCGGCTCACCGAGGCGTCGGCGAGCTTCTTGTTCAGGAACTTGCGCACCAGGAAGTCGGTGTGGATGTTCGAGGCAAACGTCTTCGATCCGGCATACCACTTCGACGTCCAGTCGCGCGTGATGCCGAGACGAATACCAATCGGATTTACTTTCTGACCCATTAGGCCTCTCGCTTACCGTCGGACACTTGAACCAGGATGTGGCTGTTGCGCTTGGCGATTCGCACGCCGCGCCCCTTGGCGCGCGCATGGAAGCGCTTCAGCATCGGCGCCGGGTCGACCTCGATCCGCGTCACTTTCAGATCGTCGACATCGGCATTGAAATTGTTGTAGGCATTGGCGATGGCGGAATCCAGCACCTTGAGGACGATCTTGGCGCCCTTCTTCGGCATGAACTTCAACGTATTGACCGCCAAAGTCGCGGACTTGCCGCGAATCGTGTCCACCACCAGGCGGCATTTCTGCGGAGAGATGCGCGCGTACCGCAGGATTGCTTTGGTTTCCATGCGCTACTCCGCCGCCGTGACTTTCTTGTCGCCGGAATGCGCCTTGAACGTGCGCGTGGGCGCGAACTCGCCGAGCTTGTGCCCGACCATGTTCTCGGACACCAGCACCGGCACGTGCAAACGACCGTTGTGCACGGCGAGTGTCAAACCGACCATGTCGGGAATGACCATGGAGCGCCGCGACCAGGTTTTGATCGGCCGGCGATCATTCTTCTGGCTGGCCGTCTGCACCTTCTTGGCGAGGTGCAAATCCACGAACGGACCTTTCTTGAGCGAACGAGGCACTGATATTTCTCCAGTCTCTTACAGTCGTTTGTTCTTGCGACGCTGAACGATCATGCCGTCGGTGCGCTTGTTGCGACGGGTCTTCTTGCCCTTGGTCTGCAGGCCCCACGGGCTTACCGGATGCGGGTTGCCCTGGCCCGATTTACCCTCGCCGCCGCCGTGCGGGTGATCGACCGGGTTCATGACAACTCCCCGCACCGTCGGACGCACGCCGAGCCAGCGCACCGCGCCGGCCTTGCCGAACACGCGCAGATTGTGCTCATCGTTGCCGACCTCGCCGATGGTGGCGCGGCAGTCGACGTGAATCTTGCGCATCTCGCCCGATTTCAGGCGCACGCTCGCATACACCCCTTCGCGCGCGGCGAACTGAGCGGAGCCGCCGGCGCTGCGCGCGAGCTGGCCGCCCTTGCCGACTTTGAGTTCGATGTTGTGCACGGTGCTGCCCACGGGGATATGCCGCAGCGGCAGTGCGTTGCCCGGTTTGATCGGCGCGTCCGCGCCGGAGCGGATCTCATCGCCCGCCTGTACGCCTTTGGGCGCCAGGATGTAGCGGCGCTCGCCGTCCTTATAGAGCACGAGCGCGAGATGCGACGTGCGATTCGGGTCGTATTCCAAACGCTCGACCACGCCCGGAATTCCGTCCTTGTCGCGCTTGAAATCGACCAGGCGATAGCGTTGTTTGTGCCCGCCGCCGATGTGGCGCGTGGTCTGCCGGCCGGAATGGTTGCGCGCCCCGGTGCGGTTCTTCTTCGTGGTCAACGACTCGAGCGGTCCGCCCTTGTGCAGGTGCGAGCGGTCGACTTTGACGACGAAGCGCGTCCCCGGAGAGGTCGGCTTCATTTTAATGAGTGCCATGGCCGTGATCCTTAACCGGTCGAGCCGCCGGTGAAGTCGATTGACTGCCCGGTTTGCAAACTTACGTACGCTTTCTTGTAGCCATTGCGCCTGCCAGCCACGTTCTTGAAGCGGCGGCTCTTGCCCGGCTTGTTGAGCAGATTGACGCCTTCGACCTTGACCTCGAACATCAATTCCACGGCCTGTTTGACTTCGGCCTTCGACGCATCGTCACGTACGCGAAACACATACTGATTCGCCTTCTCGGTGACGGTCGCGGCCTTTTCCGACACGTGCGGCTGAATCAGCACGGTCATCAAGCGTTCTTTATTCATTCGCGCCTCCGAGACGCTGTTCGAGCAACTTCAGGGCGCCGACCGTGGCGATCACCTTGTCGTGCTTGATCAGGGTCAAGGGATCGAGCGAGGCCACCGGCATCACATCCACATAGGGCACGTTGCGTGCCGCCAGGAACAATTTCTCTTCGTAGGCCTCGACCAGAATAAGCGCACGAGTCAAACCGAACTCGGCCAGCTTGGCGATCAGCAGCTTGGTCCTGGGCGCGGCGAGCTCCAGCGATTCGACGGCCAGCAGGCGATCTTCACGCACTAGCTGCGACACCATGGATTGCATGGCGGCCCGGTACATCTTGCGATTCACTTTCTGCGAGAAATCGCGGGGCTTGGCCGCGAAGGCGCGTCCGCCGCCCACCCAGATGGGGCTGCGAATCGAGCCGGCACGCGCCTGGCCCGTACCTTTCTGACTCCAGGGCTTCTTGCCGCCGCCACGCACTTCGGCGCGGCTCTTCTGCGCCTTGGTGCCGGCGCGGCCGGCCGCCTGATAGGCAGTGACGACCTGGTGAATCAGCGCCTCGTTGTAGGCACGGCCGAAAGCCACATCCGACAATTGGATATCGCCGGCGGGAGATGCGTTCTGTAGCGGGAGCTTCATGAGGGTTACTTCTTCTCAGCCTTCGGTTGGGCCTTACCGGCAGCCGCTGCGGCCTTGGGCGGCGGTGCACCCTTGGCGGCGACCGGGGCCTTGTTCGGCATCAATTTCTGGCGCCGGGCCTGGCCTTTCGCTTTGACCGAAGGCCTGACGATGACGCGCCCGCCCTCGGCGCCGGGAACCGCGCCGCTGATCAGCAGCAGATTGCGGGGCACGTCGATTTCGACGATGCGCAAATTCTCGATGGTGCGGCTCTTGACGCCCATGTGGCCCGACATGCGCTTGCCCTTGAATACGCGTCCCGGAGTCTGGCGCTGGCCGATGGAACCCGGAGCGCGGTGCGACACGGAGTTGCCATGGCTCTTCATGCCACCCGCAAAGTTGTGACGCTTCATGGTCCCGGCGAAGCCCTTGCCCACCGTGGTACCGGTGACATCGACGATCTGGCCGGCGGTGAACATCTCGACTTTCAGCTCGGAACCCACGCTCAGCGCCTCGCCCTCGGCCTTGTTCAGACGGAATTCGCTGGAGGCATAGCCCGCGGCGACGTTGGCCTTGGCGAAATGGCCGGCCTGCGCCTTGGTTACCCGCGACGCGCGGCGCGCGCCAATGGTGACCTGCACCGCACGATAACCGTCGGTTTTGTCACTTTTGACTTGCGAGATGCGATTCGGCAACGCCTCGACGACGGTCACGGGGACGGTCACGCCGGCGTCGGTGAATACTCGGGTCATGCCGCACTTGCGGCCAACCAGACCAATGGTCATTAGTCAATCCTCTAAAGCGGGACCCTTAACGGGATAACACCGCATTCGTTGCAACAGACCGGCGGTTTGGGCGCCCCGACCCCATGTACCCGTAGGATATGGCGTCAGCGCCCACGCGCTCCGACCTCAAAAATGGACGGCGAATTATATATGAATCCGCCTTGGGATCAAGGTTTAAGGGGTGGGGCCGCCCCGAAACCTCAATTCAACTTGATTTGGACGTCCACCCCGGCCGGCAATTCCAGCTTCATCAGGGCGTCCACGGTCTTGTCCGTCGGGTTCAGGATGTCCATCAGACGCTTGTGCGTGCGGATCTCGAATTGATCGCGCGCGTCCTTGTCGCCATGGGGCGCGGTCAGTACCGTAAAACGCTCCATTTTGATGGGCAGCGGCACCGGACCCTTGACGGTCGCGCCGGTGCGCTTCGCGGTATCGACGATTTCGCGCGCCGACTTGTCGATCAAGCGATGATCGAAAGCCTTCAGACGGATCCTAATATTCTGATTAGCCATAATTTTAACTATTCCTCAACGGACGGGGTCGCATCGACCCCGTAGCAGTTGCGCGAAGCGCATGAAAAAGGTGCCGGATAATACGCTAAAACCTCGGGGATCGCTATTACGCGATCACCTTGGCCACAACCCCTGCGCCCACGGTTTTGGTCGCCCGGATCAAGCGATCACCTTGGCAACTACCCCTGCGCCCACGGTTTTGCCGCCCTCGCGGATCGCAAAGCGCAGCCCCTGCTCCATCGCAATCGGCGCGATCAGCTCCACCACGATCTTGATGTTGTCCCCGGGCATCACCATCTCGGTCCCCTCCGGCAACTCCA
>JBARBX010000798.1:0-8078 GCA_049793535.1 Steroidobacteraceae bacterium
TGGAGTTGCCGGAGGGGACCGAGATGGTGATGCCCGGGGACAACATCAAGATCGTGGTGGAGCTGATCGCGCCGATTGCGATGGAGCAGGGGCTGCGCTTTGCGATCCGCGAGGGCGGCAAAACCGTCGGTGCCGGCGTCGTCGCCAAGGTGATTGCTTAGTCATGCGCTTCGCGCAACATTCAACGGGGTCGCGGCGACCCCGTCCATTAGGTCGAGGCCGCGGCGGCCTCGTTAGATTCGGCGCGTAGGCGCCTGGTAAAACTAGGGCAGTAGCTCAATTGGCAGAGCGGCGGTCTCCAAAACCGCAGGTTGGGGGTTCGATTCCCTCCTGCCCTGCCAGCCGTAGCTGACCGGTAAGTTGCTTAGGTAAACATGGCAGAAGTGCAATCACCCGCGGGGGCGTCGGCGAAAGATACGGCGCTCATGATGACGTCGATCGTCCTGCTCCTTGCGGGCATCGTCGCGTTCTATTGGTTCGATGAGCTGGCCCTGTTTTTCCGCGTCGCCATGGTCATCGCCGGTCTAGCCGCAGCCGCCGGGCTCATGTGGTTTAGCTGGTATGGCCGTGAATTTTGGGTGTTCGCGCTGGCGGCGCGCGTCGAGCTGCGCAAGGTGGTGTGGCCGGATCGGGACGAGACGGTCAAGACCACGTACGTGGTGTTTGGGTTTGCGATTGTGATGGGCCTGTTTTTCTGGTTTCTCGACATGGGGCTCACTTATTTGACTCGGCTTTTGGGTGGTCAAACAGGCTGATGG
The DNA here is from genome assembly GCA_049793535.1 of Steroidobacteraceae bacterium. Classification (GTDB taxonomy): domain Bacteria; phylum Pseudomonadota; class Gammaproteobacteria; order Steroidobacterales; family Steroidobacteraceae; genus Bog-1198. Next base: position 759 of record JBARBX010000798.1, read on the forward strand.
ATTCGGAGCTGCCTATGTCCTTGCGTTGGTATGTTGTTCATGCGTATTCGAACTTCGAGCACAAGGTCTCCGAGTCGCTCAAGGAGCGGGTGAAGCGCGCCGGTTTGGAAGCCAAGTTCGGCGAGATCCTGGTGCCCACCGAAGAGGTGGTGGAAATGCGCGACGGCCAGAAGCGCAAGTCCGACCGCAAGTTCTTCCCGGGCTACGTGCTCGTGCAGATGGAAATGGACGAAGACACCTGGCACTTGGTCAAGGAAGTGCCGAAGGTGTTGGGGTTCATCGGCGGCACCAGCGACAAGCCGGCGGCCATCACCGACAAGGAAGCCATGTCGATTCTGCGCCGCGTGGAAGAGGGCGTGGACAAGCCGAAGCCGAAGGTGCTGTTCGAGCCCGGCGAAGTGGTGCGAGTGACCGACGGTCCGTTCAACGATTTCAACGGCGTGGTCGAGTCCGTGAACTACGAGAAGAACCGCCTACAGGTGGCGGTGCAGATCCTGGGGCGCTCGACGCCCGTGGAATTGGACTTCTCGCAGGTCGAAAAGGGTTGATTTAAACCGGGGAGCTTCTCGCAAGAGGGGCGCTTGTACCCAAAGGAGCTAGGCAATGGCGAAGAAAGTCACGGGCTATATCAAGCTGCAGATTCCTGCCGGACAGGCGAACCCCAGTCCGCCGGTGGGCCCGGCGCTGGGTCAGCAGGGTGTGAACATCATGGAGTTCTGCAAGGCATTCAATGCGCAGACTCAGGCCTTGGAAAAGGGATTGCCGACCCCAGTAGTGATCACGGTATACAGCGACCGCAGTTTTACCTTCATCATGAAGACGCCGCCGGCGTCGGTGCTCATCGCCAAGGCTCTCGGCATCCCGAAGGGCAGCGCCACGCCGAACACCGCCAAGGTGGGCAAGATCACCCGCAAACAGCTCGAGGACATCGCCAAGATGAAAATGCCTGATTTGACCGCGAGCAATCTGGAAGCGGCCGTGCGCACCATCGCGGGCAGCGCTCGCAGCATGGGCGTCGACTCGGAGGGGCTCTAACATGGCCGCGACAGTGAAGCGAACCAAGGACTGGAAGGAAAAGCTTCCGCCTGGAAAGTCGTACGCGATCGACGATGCCCTGAAGCTCGTCAAGGAATTCGCGACCGCGAAGTTCAATGCGTCCGTCGATGTGTCCGTGAATTTGGGCGTCGATGCCACCAAATCCGATCAGCAGGTGCGCGGATCCACGGTGATGCCGCACGGCACCGGCAAGACGGTGCGCGTCGCCGTGTTCACCCAGGGCAAGAACGCCGACGCCGCCAAGGCCGCCGGCGCCGATATCGTCGGCTTCGAGGACCTGGCCGAGAAGGTCAAGGCCGGCCAAATCGATTTCGACGTGGTCATTGCGAGTCCCGATGCCATGCGCATCGTTGGCCAATTGGGCCAGATCCTGGGCCCCCGCGGCCTGATGCCGAATCCGAAAGTGGGCACGGTGACGCCGAATGTCGCGGAGGCCGTGAAGAACGCCAAGTCCGGGCAGGTGAGGTACCGCACGGACAAGGCCGGAATCATCCACGCACAAATCGGCCGCGCCAATTTCGAGCCGGCCGCGCTGAAGGAGAATCTGCTGGCGTTGGTGGCCGATCTGCAGAAGATCAAGCCGGCGACGTCGAAGGGCATTTATCTCAAGAAATTGACCGTCTCCTCGACCATGGGTCCGGGAGTCGCGGTCGACCAGGCCAGTCTGGGCTTGGGTTAAGGTTTTATCGAATAGATGGCGGGCTGCGCGAGACCGAAGGGTCGAACGCAACCACCGTCGAAGACCGCAGGCGAGCCGTTGAATCCGCTCGAGGGAATCGACAGGGCTCTTAAAGGGAGCCTGCGCAGATGGTGGGACCGGAATCAGGAATTTCCTGGTGAAGGTCGCACCACGGAGTCCGAAGGCGGACTGCCAAGGGTGGATGGAACGATGGCGTTCCATCTTGTGTGTGACGCTTCTGACCGGGAAACCTAAATGGCACTCAAGTTAGAAGAGAAGAAAGTCGTGGTGGCAGAAGTCAACGCGGTCGCGGCGAAAGCCCTGTCCGTTGTGGGCGCAGAGAACCGTGGCTTGACCGTGACGCAGATGACCGACCTTCGCGCGAAAGCGCGCAAGGAAGGGGTGTATCTGCGGATCGTCAAGAATACGCTCGCGCGCAAGGCCGTTGCCGGCACTGCTTTCGAGTGCATTTCTCCGGCGCTGAAAGGACCCATTGTCCTCGCGTTCTCCAAGGACGATCCGGGCGCGGCCGCCCGCATCGTCAAGGCGTTCGCGAAGGACAACGACAAATTGGTGACGACGCTCGTGTCTTTGGGCGGGCAACTGCTCAAACCCGATGCCATCGAGCGCGTGGCTTCATTGCCCACGCGCGCGCAGGCGCTGTCGAAACTATTGGGTGTACTGCAGGCGCCGATTGCAAAGTTCGTGGGTACGTTGGCCGCTCCCAACTCGAAGTTGGTGCGGACGCTCGCTGCTGTTCTTGAAGCCAAGAAGAGCGCCGGGCCGCAAGCGGCGGCGAATTAAACCTGATTCGGGCCGCGTGGCCCATTAATGTAATTTGGAGACGATCATGGCTGTTACTAAAGACGAAATCCTCGACTCAATTTCCAAGATGTCCGTCATGGAAGTGGTCGAGCTGATTGCCGACATGGAAAAGAAGTTCAACGTCACTGCGGCGGCCCCTGTGGCGGCGGCTGCGGCGGGCGGCGGCGGTGCGGCGGCGGCTCCGGCTGCCGAAGCGCAGACCGAGTTCACCGTGACCATGACCGAGTTCGGTGCCAACAAAGTGGGCGTCATCAAGGTCATTCGCGAGATCACGGGTTTGGGCCTCAAGGAAGCGAAGGATCTGGTCGAGGGCGCGCCTTCGACCGTCAAGGAAGGCATTCCGAAGGCGGATGCCGAGACGATCAAGACGAAGCTCGAGGCCGCTGGCGCCAAGGCTGCTATCAAGTAGTGACTATTGTCGATATGCGCAGGTTGACGGTTGCCGCGAAATTAGCGGCCGCCGTCTCCCTGCGCCTTTGATTTTGATTTCGGACGGGGTCGCTTCGACCCCGTTAAATTCGGCGCGCTAGCGCCTGGAGAGGGTGACATCTAATGGCCTATTCGTTCACCGAAAAGAAGCGCATTCGTAAGAACTTCGGCAAGCGTCCGAGCATTCTCGGCACGCCGTACCTGCTTGCGATTCAATTGGATTCGTACCGGCGATTCCTGCAAGCGGATGTCGCGGAGTCCAAACGCGACGAAATCGGCTTGCATGCCGCCTTCGACAGCGTGTTCCCCATCTCCAGCTACTCCGGCAATGCGACGCTGGAATACGTGAGCTATCGCCTGGGCGAGCCGGTATTCGACGTCAAGGAATGCCAGCTCCGCGGCCTGACCTACGCGGCCCCGCTGCGCGTCAAAGTGCGCCTCGTGGTGCTCGACAAGGAGGCCAGCGGCGCCAAGAAGCCCGTCAAGGACGTGCGCGAGCAGGAGGTCTATCTCGGCGAGCTGCCGCTCATGACCGACAACGGCACCTTCATCATCAACGGCACGGAACGCGTCATCGTGTCGCAGCTGCATCGCAGCCCGGGCGTGTTCTTCGACCACGACCGCGGCAAGACCCACTCGTCGGGCAAATTGCTGTTCTCCGCCCGCATCATTCCGTATCGCGGCTCCTGGCTGGACTTCGAGTTCGACCCGAAGGACTGCGTATTCGCGCGCATCGACCGCCGCCGCAAGCTTCCGGTGACCATCATCCTGCGCGCCTTGGGACTCACCGAGGAGCAGGTGCTCGACCTGTTCTTCGAGAAGAACGTATTTCATCTGTCGAAGAAGGAAATCGAGTTCGAGGTCATCCCGCAGCGACTGCGCGGCGAGACGGCCGCGTTCGAGATTCGGGTGGGCAAGAAGGTCATCGTGGAAGAAGGCCGCCGCATCACCGCGCGCCACGTCCGCGAGCTCGAGGAAGCGCAGATCAAGCGCCTGCCCGTGCCCACCGAATACCTGCAGGGCAAGGTCCTGGCGCACGACATCGTCAACACCGAAACCGGCGAGATCCTGGCCAAGGCCAATGAAATCCTGACCGTACCGACGGTGGGCAAGCTGATCGAAGGCGGCATCACGGAAATCCGCACGCTGTACGTCAACGACTTGGACCGCGGTCCGTACATTTCGGACACCCTGCGCATCGATCCGACCAAGACTCGCCTCGAGGCGCTGGTCGAAATCTACCGCATGATGCGTCCCGGCGAGCCGCCGACCAAGGACGCCGCCGAGAACCTGTTCCAGAACCTGTTCTTCAACGGCGAGCGCTACGACTTGTCGCCGGTGGGGCGCATGAAGTTCAACCGCCGCGTGGGCCGCGAGGAAATCACCGGCTCGGGCGTGCTGTCGAAGGAAGACATCATCGAGGTCATGAAGACCCTGATCGACATCCGCAACGGCAACGGCCACGTGGACGACATCGACCACCTGGGCAACCGGCGCGTGCGCAGCGTCGGCGAGATGGCGGAAAACGCCTTCCGCATCGGCCTGGTGCGCGTCGAGCGCGCCGTGAAGGAGCGCCTGACCATCGCCGAGAGCGAACCCATCATGCCGCAGGAGATGATCAACGCGAAGCCGGTGGCGGCCGCGGTGAAGGAATTCTTCGGCTCCTCGCAGCTCTCGCAGTTCATGGACCAGAACAATCCTCTGTCCGAAGTCACGCACAAGCGCCGCGTTTCCGCACTCGGCCCAGGCGGCCTGACGCGCGAGCGTGCCGGATTCGAAGTGCGCGACGTGCATCCGACGCACTACGGCCGGGTGTGCCCGATTGAAACGCCGGAAGGTCCGAACATCGGCTTGATCAATTCGCTGGCCGTGTATGCGCGCACCAACGACTACGGGTTCCTGGAAACTCCGTACCGCCGCGTGTCGAACGGCAAGGTCACCGACAAGATCGATTATCTCTCGGCCATCGAGGAAGGCCAGTACGTGATCGCGCAGGCGAACGCGACCTTGAACGAGAAGGGCGAGTTCACCGACGACCTCATTTCCTGCCGTACCCAGAACGAGTTCACCTTGTCGGCCCCGGACAAGATCGACTTCATGGACGTGAGCCCGAAGCAGATCGTTTCGGTGGCCGCGTCCCTGATTCCGTTCCTGGAGCACGACGACGCGAACCGCGCACTCATGGGATCGAACATGCAGCGCCAGGCGGTGCCGACCCTGCGCTCGGAAACGCCCATGGTGGGCACCGGCATGGAGCGGGCGGTCGCCATCGACTCCGGCGTCACCGTGGTGGCACGGCGCGGCGGCAGCGTGGACTCCGTCGATGCCTCGCGCATCGTGGTGCGGGTGAACGACGATGAGACGACGGCGGGCGAGCCCGGCGTCGACATCTATTCGCTCACCAAGTACACGCGTTCCAACCAGAACACCTGCATCAACCAGCGGCCGCTGGTGAACGCGGGGGATGCCATCAAGCGCGGCGATGTGCTGGCCGACGGGCCGTCGACGGATCTGGGCGAGCTCGCGCTCGGCCAGAACCTGCTGGTCGCCTTCATGCCGTGGAACGGCTACAACTTCGAGGACTCGATCCTGATCTCGGAGCGAGTGGTCGAGGAAGACCGCTTCACGACCATTCACATCGAAGAACTCACTTGCGTCGCCCGCGACACCAAGCTGGGCCCCGAAGAGATCACCGCCGACATCCCCAACGTGGGCGATTCGGCATTGGCCAAACTGGACGAGGCGGGCATCGCCTTCATCGGCGCGGAAGTGCGCGCCGGCGACATTCTGGTGGGCAAGGTCACGCCGAAGGGCGAGACGCAGTTGACGCCGGAAGAGAAATTGCTGCGCGCGATCTTCGGCGAGAAGGCATCCGACGTGAAGGACACGAGCTTGCGCGTGCCTCCGGGCATGGACGGCACCGTGATCGACGTGCGGGTCTTCACTCGGGACGGGGTGGAGAAGGATTCCCGGGCTCTCGCGATCGAAAAATCCGAGCTCGAGCGGGTGCGCAAGGACTTGGCCGATCAGCAGCGTATTCTGGAAGACGACTTGTTCCAGCGCGTGCGCGGCATGATCGAGGGCAAGGCCGCCGAGGCGGGCCCGAAGAAGATCAAATCCGGCACGCAAATCGACGACGCTTACTTGGTGGATCTGCCGCGGGAGCAGTGGTTCGAGATTCGCTTCAAGGACGAAGAGACGAATGCCCAGCTAGAGACCGTTTCCGAGCGCCTGAAGGGCCAGCGCAAGGCCTTCGAGAAGCGCTTTGAGGAGAAAAAGGCCAAGATCACCGCGGGCGACGACCTGGCTCCGGGCGTGCTCAAGATGGTCAAGGTGTACCTGGCGGTGAAGCGCCGCGTGCAGCCCGGCGACAAGATGGCGGGACGCCACGGCAACAAGGGCGTGATCTCCTCCATCGTGCCGGTGGAAGACATGCCGTACATGGCCGACGGTACGCCGGTGGACATCGTGCTGAACCCCTTGGGCGTGCCCTCACGCATGAACATCGGCCAAATCCTGGAGACCCACTTGGGATGGGCTGCCAAGGGCTTGGGCGCCAAGATCGGCAAGATGCTGGAGGCGCAGCAGGCGGTCGTGGAATTGCGCAAGTTCCTGGGCCAGGTCTACAACGAGACCGGCGGCCAGAAGGAAGACATCAAGTCCATGAGCGATGCGGAAGTCCTGGAACTGTCCAGGAACCTCAAGAAGGGCGTGCCGATGGCGACCCCGGTGTTCGACGGCGCCAGCGAGGAGGAGATCAAGAATCTTCTCACGCTGGCGGACCTGCCGACCTCCGGCCAGACCACGCTGCACGACGGCCGCACGGGCGAGCAATTCGAACGTCCGGTCACCGTGGGCTACATGTACATGCTGAAGTTGAACCACCTGGTCGACGACAAGATGCATGCGCGTTCCACCGGTCCCTACAGCTTGGTCACCCAGCAGCCGCTGGGCGGCAAGGCGCAGTTCGGCGGTCAGCGGTTCGGCGAGATGGAAGTGTGGGCGCTCGAGGCCTACGGTGCCGCGTACACGCTGCAGGAAATGCTCACCGTCAAGTCGGACGACGTCAACGGGCGTACGCAGATGTACAAGGCGATCGTCGACGGCAACCACGAAATGAAAGCCGGCATGCCGGAGTCGTTCAATGTGCTGGTGAAGGAGATCCGCTCCTTGGCCATCAACATCGAACTCGAGAGCGAGGCCTAATCCATGAAAGACTTACTCAAGTTGTTCAAGCAGCAAGTGCCGGTCGAGAATTTCGACTCGATCAAGATCGGGCTCGCATCTCCGGACATGATCCGCTCCTGGTCGTACGGCGAAGTGAAGAAGCC
>JBARBX010000799.1:0-2472 GCA_049793535.1 Steroidobacteraceae bacterium
AGACGCTCGCGGCCATTGATGCGCATGTGATGGCTGCACTTTGGGCACACATGCAGATTGCGCTCAATCTCCGCGCGGTACAGCACGGCATCGCACGCGGGACACTTGATCCACAGGCCTTCGGGAACCGAGCGCGTGCGGCGCTCGGTTTTGATGCGCGAGGGAACTATTCGCTCGAACCAGGACATGCTACTCGCTCGCGGCCACGTGGAATGCTCAGACAGGATCCCAGTCTAGCGCAATCGGCCCCGGCTGCGGCAGGGGGATGCGGTAGATGGGCGGGTACTCCACCTGCCACAGGTACAGGCCGGCCGCCGGCGCCGTCGCCCCGGCGAAGCGTCGATTGCCGCCGGTCAGGACTCGAGTCATGGCCGCAGCAGGGTCCGCCTCGCGCTGCGCGTCGAGCAGCGTGCCCACGATGTTGCGCACCATGTGATGCAGGTACGCGTTGGCGGAAATCTCCAGCCAGAGATAGTCGCCCTCGCGCCGCACCTCGATCCTTTCGACGCGCCTGACCGTGGATTTCGATTGGCATTCGACCGAACGAAATGCGGAGAAGTCGTGCTCGCCGATCAGCGCCTGTGCCGCAGAATGCATGGCGGCGGCATCGAGGGCGCGATGGATCCACGCAGCGCGCGCGCGCTGCAGCGCCGAACGGGCGCTCCGGTTCAGAATGCAGTAGCGGTAGACGCGGCGAACAGCCCTGTGCCGGGCGTGGAATCCGAACCCCACCTCGCCGGCCCACTGCAGGGCGATCGCGGGCGGCAGCCGGGTGTTGGCACCCAGCACCCAGGCCCTCGGAGTGCGTGCAGAGTCGGTATCGAAATCAACCACTTGACCGGCGGCGTGCACGCCGCTGTCGGTGCGACCCGCGCAGATGGCGGTGACCGGCTCCCCCGCCACGAAGGACCGTGCCCCCTGCACGGCATCTTGGACGGATGCGCTGTGCTCCTGCGACTGCCAGCCGGCGTAGTCGGTGCCGTCGTACTCCACGATGGCGGCGACACGACGCTCCTTGGCCCCAGGTTGTGAGGCCGTCACGCCGCGCGCCAACGCGGCTCACGGAGAATGCTCAGACAGGCTCCTAGCCGGGCAGAGTCTCGATCAACCGCTGCGCTTCCTGTTTCTGGCTCGCCGACCCTTCCTGCACGACTTCCTCGAGAATGCTGCGGGCGCCTTCCGGATCGCCCATGTCCATGTAGGCCCGAGCCAGGTCCAGCTTGGTGCCGACCTCGCTCATGGTCACGGGTTCGAGTTCCGGGTGCGCGGACTCGTCAAGCTTGATCTTGGCGGTCCGAGTCGTCGGCGATATCGCCTGCATCTTGTTGGTCGGCGCCTCGGTGCCGTTCATTGCCTCGCCGACGTCGAGATCGACGCGACGGCTGCGCTGGCTGGCCTCGAATACCTCGGTCGAAAATACCTCATCTTCCGCGCGCGGCTGCTCGACGGTATCGCCGCTTCCCAGCGCGCTCGCCAGCCGATCCAGGTCCAAATCGATGCTGTCGCCGCTGAGGCCGCGCAGCTTGGAGGTCGAATCGACGTCGACTTTCTCCACGTTCGCGACGTCCGAGTATTCAGGCGACTTGAACCGCGAAGTCGCGGCGGCATCGAAATCGCGCGGCATTTGCACGGTCGGCGCCGACTCAGGCCCGAGCACCGCGGTCTTGACCTCTTCGTGGCCCGCGTCCAGGTCGGCGATGAAGGAGGCTTCCAATTCGCGCTCCAGTTCGGTCAGATCGCGATCGCGCGAGCGGCTCTCCGCCTCCGCCATCATGCGCCGTGATTTCTCGTCGAGGCCCGCGACCATGGTCGGCGCGTCGGACGGATGATCGGTTTCTTCGAGGTGCGGATTGATCGCCGGCGATCCCGTGTCGCTGAGCTGATCGAGATCCAATCCCAAATCGTCGATCGACACTTCCGCGGTCTGATCGGTCTTCACCGCCCCCAGCTTCGAGGTGATGCGGTCGCGCATATCGCCGGTCTTGAGCGCCGGCGATTCGGTCGTGGGGGAATCCACAAAATTCATCATCTCGGATTCGACGGTCGGCTCATCTCGGACCGGCATCTCTCGCGTCGGCGATTCTCGCGTCGGCGATTCATCGGCGCCGCGCTCCGGCGTATCCAGGGTAAAGTCCAAATTGGACGCCGAGTGCATGGCGGGGGATTCGCCGGTCGCCGCGGTATCGTCCCCCTCCTTGGCGAACGAATGATCGAGCTTGCTGCGCTCGCCCTCAGGGTCCCCGAACAGATCGATATCGACGCGGTTCTCGCCGCCTTCGAGGTTCAGATCGACCAGGGCGCCCGCGCCGCGTCCGCTTCCCGCGGAGGACGCGAACAAGGGCTCGTCGGGGCATATCTGCTTGCCCATGATGACGATCTTGTCCCACTCGCCGGCGGGAGCACGGTCGCGCGTCGCCTCCAGTCCCTTCGCCGCCTGCAGGAACGCGTCCTTGTTGCCCCAGACGAAGTAAA
>JBARBX010000800.1:0-5766 GCA_049793535.1 Steroidobacteraceae bacterium
GCCGCGGCGGGCGCACCCGCTCCGAGCCTCGGCCCATGATCTGTTCCGCAAGCTTGATGGTTTGTACCAGATCGTGCTCGGAATCCAGGTGCAGCAGCGGCATGAACCAGCGGTAGATTCGCCGCGCGCGCTCGAGCTCGCCCTTGCGCAGCAGTTCGTAGAGCAGCAGCGACTCGACGGGAAACGCATTCGTGAGCCCGGAGACCCAGCCCTTGGCGCCCAACGTCAAGCCCTCGAAGACAACGTCGTCGAGACCGGCGAACAGGGTGAAGCGATCGCCGAACGCGTTGATGATGTCGGTGAATCGGCGCGAATCGGGGGCGGACTCCTTGAGCGCGACGATGTTCGGTACATTCGACAGGCGGTCGAGCGTCGCGACGTCGATGTTCACGCGATAGGACGGCGGATTGTTGTAGAGCATGATGGGAAGCGCGGTCGCCGCAGCCACCGTTCGAAAATGGTACTCGAGTTCGGCGGGGGTGGGCACGTACACCATCGCGGGCAATACCATGAGCCCGGCCGCACCGAGGCGCTCCGCGTCGCGTGCGAAACGCGCCGCCGACGCGGTCGTGAACTCCGACACTCCGGCGATGACGGGTGCCTTGCCGCTCACTTCAACGGCCGCGGCGAGCACGCTGCGCTTTTCATCCGCGCTCAGAGAATTGCCTTCGCCGACCGTTCCCATCAAGACCAGGCCATGCACCCCATCCTGCAGCAGCGCTTTTTGCACCCGCTGCGTCGCCGGCAAATCGACCTCCAGAGCGGTATCGAACTGGGTCGTCGCGGCCGGGAAAACACCGGACCAAGTGCAAGGGACAGAGGTAGGCATGGGGTTCGTACGTATGGGCGGGCGTTGCCTGCGGGATCGATGATCGTATACGGTGCGGCCATGAGCCAGCAAGATACGATTGCGGTGATCGGCGCCGGCGTGATCGGTGCGGCCGTGGCATTCGCGCTGGCGCGCGAAGGACGATCCGTGCTGCTGCTCGATCGTGCCGAGCCGGGAGTGGCGGGGGCGAGCTTCGGCAACGTCGGCCACATCGCCGCCGAGCTGGTGCAGCCGCTGCCGTCGGTGGACCTCTTGTTCGGATTTTGGCGCGAACTTTACTCGTTGGGCGGACCGCTCGATCTTCCGCCGCGGCAGGTACTGCGCATGTTGCCCTGGATCGGGCGCTTCGCGGCCGCGGCATTTCGGCGCGCCGAAAACACTCGATATCTCGCGCCCCTCGTGCGTCCGGCGGCGGCCGATTGGGCGCGCTGGCTCGAGGAAATCGGGCGGCCGGAGCTGCTGCGCCGGCATGGGCACTACGAGATCGGCTTCGGACCCGGGGCCGCGGCCCGAGCGCGGGTGCAGGCGCGGCTCATGGCGCAACTCGGCGTCAAGACCCGCGCGGTCTCGAGCGAGGAGCTGCTGCCCCTGCGGCAGGCGGCGCGTGCCGACACCGCCGCCGGACTGTGGTTCGAGGACTCGGCGCACGTGATAGACCCGCTGGAAGCGGTGCGGGCATTTGCGGCGGCCGCCGCGGCGCGCGCCGCAGGGTTTCAGCGGTTGGAGGTGCGCGCATTGCGCCCGATCGGCGATGACATCGAGATACTGAGCGATGCGGCGCCACTGCGAGTCGGTGCGGCGGTGGTGTGCGCCGGCATGGGTTCGACGCGCCTGTTGGCACCGTTCAAGCTGCACGCGCCGCTGCAGGCGGTGCGGGGTTATCACGTCGAGCTTCCGGGACAGGCACCCTTTCTGGATGCTCCGACCGTCTACACCGACAATCACGTGCTGGTCACACCCATGGCAGGGCGGCTGCGCGCATCCAGCTACATGGAATTCGCCCCGTCCGAAGCGCCGGCGGACTCACGCAAAGCGGTGCGCCTGCGCCAGACGGTAGGCACGCTGGGCTATCCTTGCGAACCCGACGGACCTTTCTGGATGGGTGCGCGTCCCGTCCTGCCCGACTACCTGCCGGGAATCGGCCGTGCCGCCGGAGCAGCCAGGCTGTTCTACGCGATCGGACATCAGCATATCGGGCTTACCCTGGCTCCCGTCACGGCCGAGTTGGTCGCCGACCTCGTGGCGGATCGCCGCCCGCCGCAGGCCATTGCCCCATTTGATCTACGACGCTTCGGCGCCCCCGTGCGATGATTCGGCGCCACCATGCGATGATTCGGCGCCACCATCTTTAAGGTATCCCTATGAAGTCACTCGCCCCCTGGATTTTGGTCGCGGTTTTGGCGGCGGTTTTGGGCCTGTCGCCCGGGCGGGCCGAATCCGCCGCGGCCGAATCGGCCGACGCGCGCCTCGAGGCCATCTATAAAGCCGAGTGGAAATGGCGCGAACAGCAGCTCCCCGACAACGAGGACACGCGGCGTCCGATTCAGGATCATCTACCGAAGACCGACCCCGCCACCCAGATGATGCGGCTTCATATGTGGCAGGACGTAGTGCGCAAGCTCGACGCCATCCCGAAAGCGGAGCTATCGTCGCCTCAGCAACTGAACTACGCGGTGTATCGCCCGCAGATCGAAGTGCTGATCGCCAGCCAGCAATTCCGCGACTACGAGATGCCCGCGAACGCCGATACTACGTTCTGGACTGATCTGGGATACACGGCGCGCCGGCCGTTTCGGACGGCTCAGGACTACCGCAATTGGATTGCGCAGATGAAGGACATTCCGCGATATTTTCGCGAGCAGACCGACGAGATGCGCCACGGCCTCAAGCGAGGATTCACTCCGCCGCAAGTCACCATGAAAGGACGCGACGCCTCGATCACCGCGGTCACCGAGGCTTCGCCCGACGCGAGCCTCTTCTACACCCCGTTCAAAGACATGCCGGGTATCCCACCAGCCGAGCAGGCTAGACTCCGGGAACAGGCCGTCGGTACTATCCGCGACAGCGTGCAGCCAGCCTATCGAGAACTATTGAAGTTCATGCGTGCGGAGTATCTGCCCGGCACGCGCACCACTCTCGCCGCCTATGATCTGCCTGACGGCCGCGCTTACTATCGGTTCAAGATCCGGGAATTCACCACGCTCGACCAGGATCCCGCGGCCATTCACGCGTTCGGCGAATCGGAGGTCGGGCGGCTGCACCAAGAGATGCTCGCCGTGATGAAGGAGACCGGCTTCACGGGCGACTTCGCCGCGTTCCTCAAGTTTCTGCGCAGCGACTCCAGATTCCAGGCCAAGACGCCGGAAGAGCTTCTGATGCGCGCGGCCTGGATCGCCAAGCGCTTCGACGGCAAGGCCTCGCAGTATTTCGGGATGCTGCCGCGGGCCCGCTTCGCAATCAAACCCGTCCCGGACGATCTCGCACCGTTCTACACGGCCGGGCGCGGGGGTCCGGGACTGTACTTGGTCAACACCTATGATCTACCGAGCCGGCCGCTGTACAACCTCACCGCGCTGACTCTTCACGAGTCCGCGCCCGGTCATGCTTTTCAAATGCCGCTTGCGCTCGAACACAAAGATCAGCCGGAGTTTCGCCAGCACACGTATCTGTCCGCGTATGGCGAGGGCTGGGCGCTGTATTGCGAGAAACTGGGTCTCGAGATGGGCATGTACGAAACACCCTATGACCGCTTCGGGATGCTGAACTACCAGATCTGGCGCGCGGCCCGTCTGGTCGTCGATACGGGAATTCATGCGCAAGGCTGGAGCCGTGAGCGGGCGGTCGCCTACTTCCACGACTACACCGCGCTTCCCGACCACGAAATCGAAACGGAAGTCGATCGCTACATTGCATGGCCGGCGCAGGCCCTGTCCTACTACCTCGGAGAAGACGCGATTCTCAAGGCGCGCGCCAAGGCCGAGAAGGCTCTCGGTGCGCGCTTCAACATACGGGCATTCCACGACGCCGTGCTCGAACTGGGCTCGGTGCCGTTGCCGGTTCTGACGGCGCGCATCGATCGCTTCATCGCCGAGGGCGGCAAGGGACCGTATCCCGATATGGAGTAAGGCATGAGTTCGCGCTACTGGGAAGCCGGCATCGGAGCGGCCGCGGACTCGGGTACCTTGCAGGCGATCATCATGCTGCGATCTTCTTCGTTGCCCTTGACGGTTTCATAGCCGCGGTTCCCGCACGCCCGTCCCGCCTTGACCAGACAGCTCGACCAGCTATTGAGAAATCCACCGCAGGTGATCACGAAACCTCTTCGCCCATCCGCCACATAGGTTGAGTGCACGCTGCTGCAGCCGGCCAACGAGAACGCGATCAATACGGAAACCAGTCGCATCCGCGACCGACTTGCACTTTGCATGGTTCTTTCCATCAGTAGATTTTCCGACCGCTAACAATGCGCACTCAACGTTACAGTGGCGTTGCAGCGGCCGACGGCGCATAGCACGAGCGCAGAGCATGTGGCCTCGGTATAGTTCCGGCGCGCGAAAGTACAGGTGACGCCGGAGAAGCAGATGACACGCAGCGGTTTCGGATTGTTGTTGGCGGCGATCGCCATGGGCGCCGGCGTATCGGGCGGGACCGTCCTGGCGAGCGACTTGAGCGGCGCGTACTTCGGCGGCAATTTCGGCCGGGCGCGAAACGCCTACGACACCGGCTTCATCGACGGTCAAATCGAGAGCGCGGCGGCCGGCTCCGGCGACACGGTGGACTTCACCGCCCGGTCAGTCCAAAGGATGTCCGATGCCTGGTGGGCCGATGCCGGGTATTTCTTCACGCCGTATGTCGGCATCGATGCCGCATTTTTACACGTCGGAGAAATGAGATACGTCGCGGTCGGCCGGCTCACGAATCTTTTCGGCAATCAATCGATCGGCACGGAGAATGAGGTCACCTCCCACGGCCCGGCAGTGTCGTTGATTTTGCGGCTGCCGCTGACGGAGTCTGTTGCCGCCAACCTGCGGCTCGGCGACTACCTCGGCAAGGCGACGCTGGACGACTCGGTCAATGTTGGGCCGAACTCCTCCTCCACCATCGCATCGAAGAGCAGTTCCAGTCTCTTGGCTGGAGCCGGCGCGTCATACACCATCGGAGGGCATGTCTCGATCCGGCTCGACTACTTGCGAATCAACAAGACCGGCGCCGGCGATACCATCGGCAAGTTCAGCGTCAACTTGGCCACCGCCGGGGTGAGCTATACGTTTTGATAGGGTTACACTGGCACGCGCTCCGTGTGTCGCAAATAGAAATATCGTGCTGTCGAATTCGGGGCAGGTGCTTCGTCGTAATGATTGTCACAGCCCTGGAATCTGCCGTTGCGGAGCGCCCGGGTCCGTAAGTTGCTGATACATAAGGAGACGTCATGAGCACGAACAATACCTATCTCGCAGTGTTTCTCGGCAGCAAATCCAGCGCGCGGCGCGCGGCCTGGGACGCTCTTCCCGAAGCCGACCGCCGTGCCAAGGAACGAGAAGGAATGGCGGCCTGGAAGGCGTGGGTGGACAAGCATCAGGCCGTCATCGTCAGCATGGGTGGACCCTTGGGGAAAACCAAGAAGGTCACGCAACGCGGGATCGACGACACCAGCAATGAATTGGCCGCTTTCACGGTGGTACGCGCGGATTCGCACGAAGCCGCCGCCAAGCTCTTCGACAAGCATCCCCACTTTGCCATTTTCCCGGGCGATGCCGTCGAGATCATGCCCGTTCTGGCCATCCCAGGGGCCTGAACACGAAACGAGGAGAACCGACCATGCCCAACACCGTGCGACTACATCGAGTCTTGGAGACAAAACCCGGGAAGGTCTATCGCGCCTTCATCGAGGCGGACGCGATGGCAAAGTGGCTCCCGCCGAACGGCTTCACCTGCAC
>JBARBX010000801.1:0-3558 GCA_049793535.1 Steroidobacteraceae bacterium
GCGGCGGCCGGGGCCGCGCCGGCGGAAGTATCGCCGGCGCCGCCGGTGGGCGCCGTGCTTGGATTCGTTCGCGGGCTCTCGACATTCGCGGAGGACGCCTCGCGCGGGTGCCACGGCTTCCACCACAGCATCCCGAGCAGCAGCAGCAAGGCGACCCCGCCGGCGATGCCCGGCCACGGTAAATCGCGCACCACGGGCGCATCGGTCCGCAGCCGAACGTTCGGCGTCTGCACGGGCTCCGCTTGCGGCGCCTGAGCGTGGGATTCGTAGCCGGCCATGATTTCATCGGCCGGCAATCCCAACAATGAGGCATACCTCTTCAAATGTCCTTTGGCATAGACCGACGGGCCGATGCGCTCGTAATCTTCGGCTTCGAGCGCCTCGATCACCCAGCCGTCGAGGTGCAGCTCGTCGGCCGCTTTCTGCGAACTCAATCCCCGGCGCTCGCGCTCGGCCCTGAGCCGCGGCCCGGTGCTGGCAAGGCGCTCGGTCATCGACTGATGCCGGAACGCATCATTTGCGCTTGTTCAGAATCGGGAAATTCAGTCTGCACGCGCCGCGCGTAGGCCGCCGCCGCGGTGGCGTCGCCCAGCTTGCGCTCCGCGCGAAAGCCGAGCCACAGGACCTCTGCGCTCGGCGGATTCACCGCCAGATAGCGCCGCACGACGTCGCGAGCCTGCGCCGCATCGCCGCGGTCGATCGCGATGTTGCCGAGTTGCAGCATGGCCTCGGGCAGATTCGGATGAATCGCCAAGGCCCGATTGAAATAGCGCTCGGCATCGACCACATTTCCGGTGCCCCGCACGCAGACACCGGCGTTGACCAAGGCCACCTCCGGGGTTTGATACAGGGGACTGCGCGCCACTTCGTCGAACAGTTTCTCCCCCGCGGCGGTCTTGCCGGTGCGGCACAGGAATCCTGCATAGGCATTCACGATGTTCGGGTCGCCCTTGGCCAGCCGATAGGCGCTCGTATAGGCGCGCTCGGCGTTCGATTTCTCGTTCAAGCGCTCGTACACGAGCCCCGCCGTCATCTGCACTTCCGGGTTTCCCGGATTCAGGCTGAGCGCCTGCTCGATGAAATCGCGCGCGTTGGCGAGCTTGCCGAGCTTCATGTATTCGATTGCGAGCTGCATGTCGGTGGCGGCCGACACTTCGGGCGGCGCCTTTTTGAAACCGCTATTGTGCGAGCAGGCAGCCACGCAGAGCCCGAGAGCCAGAGCGAGTATCTTCGAGTGGGTGAGCTTCATCGAATCTCCGCCGGGGTGCGTGTCGTTGGGGTCAGTTTTGCGCCGAGGCGCGCGGTCGTACGATCGGTGACCCTTCCCGCCAACTGGCCGCAGGCCGCGTCGATGTCGTCGCCGCGGGTCCTGCGGATCGTGGCGATCACGCCGTTCTCGTTGAGGATGTCGCGGAATCGCAAAATGCTCGCGGCCGGCGAGCGCCGATAGCGCGTGCCGGGAAACACGTTGAAGGGAATCAGGTTGAGCTTGGCGGGCCTGGCCTGAAGCAGGCGCGCGAGCTCGCGCGCGTGCTGGGGCTTGTCGTTCACACCGTCGAGCATGACGTACTCGAAAGTCACGCTGCGCCCGTTTTGGGCGTCGATGTAGTGCCAGCAGGCGGCCAGCAACTCGGCGATGGGATGCTTGCGGTTGATGGGCACGAGCTCACTGCGCAAGTCGTCGTTCGGAGCGTGCAGCGAGACCGCGAGGGCGACATTGCATTCCTCCGCCAATTTGTAAATCTGCGGCACCAGTCCCGAGGTGCTCAAGGTCACCCGGCGCCGCGACAGGTCGTATCCCAAATCGTCGAGAAAAATCCGCATGGCGGGAACCACGTTGCGATAGTTGGCGAGCGGCTCACCCATCCCCATGAAGACGATGTTGGTGATGTTGGCCCGAGCATCGCCGGCACGCCCGTCGCCGTGCCCGGGCCGCGATGCTCCGAGTTCGCGGTGAGCCAGCCATACCTGCCCGACGATTTCCGCGACGCTCAGGTTGCGGTTGAACCCCTGTTGCGCCGTCGAGCAGAAGGAGCAATCCATGGCGCAGCCCACCTGGCTCGAGATGCACAGCGTGCCGCGGTCCGGTTCGGGAATGTATACCGTCTCGATTCCCTGCACCTCGTCCATGCGCAACATCCATTTGCGCGTGCCGTCGCTGGATACCTGCTCGGTCACGATCTGCGGCACCGCGATCCGGGCCACGTCGAGAAGCTGCGCGCGAAACTCCTGAGCGAGATCGGTCATCGCGGAAAAGTCCGCCGCACCCCGCCGGTAGATCCACTTCATGAGCTGACGGGCGCGAAACGGCTTCGCACCGAGGCGTTCGGCCACGAATGCCTCGAGTTCCGCGCGCGGAAGCCCGAGTAGATTGACGCGTTCGCCCGCCACCGATGTCACTCCTTTTCCCCCGGCCGCCTACGCTAGCGCGTACGCGGGCAGAGCTCAATTTCGCGGAAGAAGTAGTTGATCTCCCGCGTGGCCGTGTCCGGCGCATCCGATCCATGAACGATGTTCTCATCGATGCTGGTCGCCAGATCGGCGCGAATGGTGCCCTTGGCCGCCTTTTTCGGGTCGGTGGCGCCCATGACGTCGCGATTCTTCGCAATTGCGCCCTCGCCCTCCAGAACTTGCACCATGACCGGGCCCGAGGTCATGAATCGCACCAGGTCCTTGAAGAAAGGCCGCTCACGATGCACCGCGTAGAAACCCTCCGCCTCCGCCTGCGAGAGATGCGTCATGCGCGCCGCCACGACGCGCAGGCCCGCCTGCTCGAAACGGCGATAAACCTCGCCGATCAAGTTACGGCCGACGCCGTCCGGCTTGACGATGGAAAGAGTACGCTCGATTGGCATGACGGCCTCGGGTTGAGAATGGGCCGCGAAGTGTACTGGAGCGGGCCCTCCCAAGCAATCAGAATGGCAACCGAAGTGCCTGTATTGCTTGGAAAAACCCCTGAGGTCGGGGGTGCTGGGGAAGGACTCTCAGACGTTGAAGCTTTCGCCGCAGCCGCATTCGCCCTTGGCCTTGGGATTCTGGAATCTGAAGGCCTCGTTGAGGCCCTGCTTGACGAAGTCCACCAGCGTCCCGTCGATCAGCGGCAGGCTTAAGGGGTCGACCACCACTTTCACGCCGCGAGCCTCGAAAACCGCATCGTCCGGATGAATTTCATCAGCATAATTCACGACATACGCGAATCCCGAGCAACCGGTCTTCTTGATCCCGACGCGCAAACCCAAACCGGCGCCGCGTTGGGCCAAGTGAGATCTAACCCGATCAGCCGCAGATTCCGTCAACAATATCGCCATACCGCCGTCCTCGATATACAGCCAAGATTCCGGCCGCCGCAGCTATACATAACACGCCGCAGACCCACGCGCACGGAACCAGGGCGCGTTTTTTTCACCCCCGAGATATGGGGCCTTAAGGGACAACTCTCAATGGCCGCCGCAATGCGTCAGCGCGCCCCCGCTGCGACAATCCATGCGTCCTCGATGATGAGCAGGCGCCCTCGCTTCTCCGCCGGCACCGCAAAACGCTCGCTCAACTGCTCGACAG
>JBARBX010000802.1:0-2356 GCA_049793535.1 Steroidobacteraceae bacterium
CTGCAGCGCCCCTTCCTTGAACGCCACCGAACGCCCAACCTCGTCGGACCCCGCACCGAACAGCTCGGCCTCCAAATCGCCGGCATTGCTGTTGCGGCAGGACACGACGACAAAGGGCTGCTCGCGACGCGTGCTGGCCGCATGGATGGCGCGCGCAAACAGCTCCTTGCCGGTGCCGTTGTCGCCGGTCAACAAGATGGGGACACCGCCCGCCGCGGCCCGATTGGCAATTCGCAGACGGTCTTCCATGAGCTGGCTTCGTGATATGAGGTTGGCCCGCCAATCCCCGTCGCTCGCCGTAAACGAGGACTCCGCCGTCGCCCGTTCCACTTGTCCCAGCAATTCTTCCTTGCCGACCGGCTTGACCAGGTAGCCGAATGCGCCGCTTTGAGTCGCCTGCACCGCCTCGGAGATCGTTCCATGGCCGGTCAGGATGATCACGGACATCTGTGGCCAGCGGCTCTTGAGTTCCTTCAGGAACCCTATCCCGTCCATGTCCTTCAATCGCAAATCGGTAATCACGAGATTCGGGCGGGAGAGCACGCACGCATCCAGCGCGGCGAGCGCGCCATCCGCGGTGGTCACGGCATAGTTCACCGCCCCAAGACGGTTCACCATCAGGCGGCGCAGGGCCGGGTCGTGATCGACGACCAAAATCTTGGCCTTGCGGGCCGCCGGCGACTCACCGGCATGAGTGTCGGCCCCAGGTTCCCCCGTCTTGGGAGTAATACCAAAACCGAGCGACGCCGTCGGAGGTGGTGATTGCCGCTTCATAACAACAGTTTACCCTGCCGGGTGCCGGGCTGCCGCTTGTGTGGTCGCGCCGGGTATCAGCGGCGTCGGACTTAGATTCTCGCGTACGAACTGCATGTGTTGGCGCAATACGTAGAGCTGCTCCGCGTGCGATCCGGGCATTTTCAGCGCAATCACCGATTCCTCGATTTGCCTTAGCTGGACGACCAGCAGTGCCCGCTGTTCCGGCGTCAGATCCTCGAGCGACCGACGCTCGAGCGCCATGAGCTGCCGATAGCGCCGGTCGATGCGGCTCTTGATGCGCCAGTGGTACAACGCCGGCAGATAGCGCAGGAGCGGAACGATCACGAGGAGCGTCGGCAGCAGCACCACCAGCGCGCGATCGAGCAGGCTCGCCAGCCAAAACGGCAGATATCGGTAGGCGAAACTCTTGCCGGATTTGTAATATCGCGCGGCGTCGGTGCTGATCGGAAACTCGTGCACCAGCGGGGCCGGGAATTGTCCGGCGTTCTGCAGCAGCGTCGCCCCGCCGTGCACCTCGGTGGCCGCCTCGATCAGCAGGTCGGATAGCGCGGGATGCAAATTCGAGTGCGCCAACAGGTCGGCCGTCGGCGCCAGCATGATGATGGGGGTCGACGGAAGATTCTCACCCAGATCGAACGATCCCGGCGGCAGTTCGAGCTTGCTCAGATAATGAAATCGCCGTACGTAGGCGTCCGCCTGGGAAAAGTCGACCATGCGTACGCCCGGGGCGTGGAGCATTTCGCGTATGGTTTCGGGCGGCGCCGAGTCTCCGGTCAAGAATACGGCGTCCACCCGCCGCTCCAGCAGCGCCGTCCTGGCCGCCTCCCCTTCCAGGTCGAGGAGCTGAGTCGGCCCTTTCTCATCGATCTCGTTGGCCTTGAGCAGGGCCAACGCGACGGATCGCGTTCCGCTGCCGGGTTGTCCGATCGCAATTCGCTGACCCCGCAGCTGCGACAGCCGCTCGATCGGCGCCGGGCTGCGGTAGAAAACGGTCAGCGGCACGTAGAATACGCTTCCAAGCGATATCAGATCCCCGCTGTTGCCGGGCGATGCAACGCCCGACTGCACCAGCGCGATGTCGACGCGGCCGCTCGACAACATATTCAGATTGTCGAGAGCGCCTTCGGTGGGAACCACCTTGAGGGTGATGCCGTTGCGCTTCAGGATCTTCTGGTACTGCTGCGCCGCCAAGTTGAACCGGCTGCCCGTCACGCCGGCCGCGATGGAGAGAGTCTTCGGCGGTGCGGGTCGCACGAAGTGCAATGCGAGGAATGCGACGAGTGCGCCGACAACGATCAACGGCCCCATCGAATGCCCGAAATCCCAGAGGAACATCCTGAGATTCTGAGGCAGCAGGCGAGATAGGAATGTCTTCCCTTCCATAGCTACTCACTTGGTGGGTCTTTACCGATAGTATATTCGAGTATCCCACAGCGGGCGCAAAGCATAGGGGAGGTTTCAGCCATGGGGTTACTCAGGCCGTTCGACGAAATTCCCCGCACCAAACAGCATCTGGCCGCGGCCCTAAAGCCGGCTGCGGCGCTGCTGGCCTCATTGGCGCTGACGGGCTGCTCGCTGT
>JBARBX010000803.1:0-2740 GCA_049793535.1 Steroidobacteraceae bacterium
GTGCCAAGTTGAATTCGAACGTCGAGGATCTGGACTTCAATCCGGACGACTTCGTCGCGCGGGTGAACAGCGACCTGATCGGCAAATACGTCAACATCGCGAGCCGGGCCGCGACCTTCATCACCAAATATTTCGACGGAGCCCTCGAGTACGGCGCCGACGCGGCGCTGCTCGCGCGCGAAGCGCATGAAATCGCGCTTCGCGTGGCGGAACTCTACGAAACGCGCGACCTCGGCAAGGCGATGCGCGAGATCATGGCCCATGCGGATCGCATCAACCACGATTTCGACGCGCACCAGCCGTGGGTTCTCGCCAAGGATACGGCGAGGCGCGCGCAACTTCAGAACGTCTGCTCGCGGGCCCTGCAGGGGTTTAGGCTGCTGAGCGTGCTCATCGCGCCCGTGTTGCCGGACCTCGCGGAGCGCGTCGCGCGCGAGCTGTTCGGGCTTGACCGGCCTTTTGCCTGGATCGACGCCGACGTGCTGCCGGTGCGGATCAATCCATTTCAGCACCTGATGGCTCGGGTCGATCCGAAACAGCTCGACGCCCTGTTCGAGACCGACGACCCCGTGCCCGCCATGGCATCGGTCGTGGCCGCCGCCGGAGCGGTGCACGCCGCTGCGCCGCCGGCGGGCGCATCGGATACCGCAACCCTGGCGAATGCCGCTGCCGTGGAGGGAAATTTGATTAGCATCGATGATTTCCTGCGCGTCGATCTGCGGGTCGCCAAGGTGCTCGGCGCGGACCTCGTGCCCGGCGCGGACAAGCTGCTGAAATTGCGCATCGACGTGGGCGAACTCGGCGAACGTGAGATTCTCGCCGGTATCCGGGCGGCATACGATTGTGCTGGCTTGGTGGGCCGTCTCATCGTGGTCGTCGCCAATTTGGAGCCGCGCAAAATGCGCTTCGGCACCTCGGAGGGCATGATGCTGGCCGCAGGTCCCGGCGGCAAGGATATCTTCGTGCTGTCGCCGGACAGCGGCGCGGCGCCCGGCATGCGCGTCAAGTGAGCAACGAGACCGCGCCCGAGATGGTGGCGCGCATCGATGCGCTGTTGCCGCAGACTCAATGCACGCGCTGCGGCTACAGCGGCTGCAGGCCGTACGCCATCGCGGTGGCGAGCGGCGAGGCACAGATCAACCAATGCCCGCCGGGCGGCCGCGCCGCCATTTCCGCCCTGGCCGCCCTGTTGGACCGCCCCGTGCTTCCCTTGAATCCCGTCCATGGCGTGGAGCGGCCGCCGCTCATCGCCTGGATCGACGAGTCGCGCTGCATCGGCTGCGCGCGCTGCCTCGACCCCTGTCCGGTGGACGCCATCGTCGGCGCCGCCAAATTCATGCACAGCGTACTTCCAAAGGTGTGCACGGGCTGCGAACTATGTCTGCCGCCCTGCCCCGTCGACTGCATTGAAATGCGGCCGGGACGGGAACCCGCCGCGGATCAGTCGCTGCTCAACCGCGCGCGATTCGATGCGCACACCCGCCGAGTCTCGAGCCGGCGTTTAGAACGGCAGCGGCAGCTCGACGCGAAGAAGGCGGCTGTACCCAGGGCTGAGGCGGGGCCGTGAACGATGCGAGGCGGCGCGCAATTTTTGAACGCCTGCGCGCGGTAAATCCGCAGCCGCGAACCGAACTGCTCTACCGATCGCCGTTCGAACTCTTGGTGGCGGTGATCCTGTCGGCCCAAGCGACCGACAAAAGCGTGAACAAGGCCACCGCCGGGTTGTTCCGCGCCGCCCCTGCGCCGGCCGCCATGCTGGCGCTCGGAGTCGACGGGCTTGCGCGCCATATCCGCTCCATCGGTCTTTACAACAGCAAGGCCAAGAACATCATCGAGACCTGCCGGCTGCTGCTCGAGCGCCACTCGGGCGAGGTGCCCGCATCGCGCGAAGAACTCGAACGCCTGCCGGGGGTCGGCAGAAAAACCGCCAACGTCGTGCTGAATACGGCATTCGGCCAACCCACCATCGCGGTGGACACCCACATATTCCGTGTCGCCAACCGCATCGGCTTGAGCAGGGGCAAGACCCCTCGAACGGTGGAGGACAAGCTCCTGAAGGTCGTACCTCCCGAGTTCCTGAAGGACGCGCATCACTGGCTGATCTTGCACGGGCGCTACACCTGCAAGGCGCGTAATCCGGCCTGCTCCGCCTGCGTGATCAACGACCTTTGCGAGTATCGTCACAAGAGCCATGACGATGTTTGATTCCTACAGCCGCGAACAGCTGCGCCAAACCTACGCCGAGGCATGGGCCAAACACCTGGCGCGGTCGCCGCTCTCGCCGCTCGAGGCCATGATTTGCGACGTCGTCGGCGCGCATCCCGAATATCAGGCCATCGTGGCGGATCCCCAGACGGCGCTGGCCTTCGAACCGAGCGCCTCTGGGGCGGCGGAGAATCCCTTTTTACATATGGGACTGCATCTGGCGGTTCGCGACCAGGTGTCCGTCGACAGGCCGCCCGGAGTGCGGGAATTGCACCGCGCACTGCAAGCGCGGTACGGCGACCTGCACCGCGCCGAGCATGCGCTGATGGAAGCGCTGGGCGAGGTATTGTGGCAGGCGCAGCGCGCCGGCCAGGCGCCGGATGAGGCGCAGTACCTGGCGCTGGCGCGTAGATCTCTCGAAGGTTAAGCAAGCTTCATCCGCGCTTCATCGGTGCGGCAATTCATCGACGCTATTCTGGCCTGCATGAACGCGCGAGTTTTTATGAGTTTTGCGGCCGCGGTGGCCGCTGTATCG
>JBARBX010000804.1:0-8141 GCA_049793535.1 Steroidobacteraceae bacterium
TCCGTCCGTGGAGGCTGCGGGAAAAACATCCTGTTTTTCACGCTCCGGGAAATGCCCCTCCCACCCAGCCTCCGTGCGCGAGCTGCGCGTCGTTCGTGAAAGCTCACTGTCGCCCGTGGCTCAGCACTCCGGGACGTTGACGGCAAGGCCGCCCTGCGAAGTCTCCTTGTAAATGGTCGACATGTCGTGACCCGTCTGGCGCATGGTCGCGATCACCTGGTCGAGCGATACCTTGTGCGAGCCGTCTCCGCGCATCGCGAGCCGCGCCGCGTTGATCGCCTTCACCGAACCCATGGCATTGCGTTCGATGCAGGGGATCTGAACCAATCCGGCGACCGGATCGCAGGTCAGGCCCAGATTGTGCTCCATGCCGATTTCGGCGGCATTTTCGATTTGCTCGTTGCTGCCGTTGAGCGCCGACACCAATCCGGCGGCCGCCATGGAACACGCGACGCCGACTTCACCCTGGCATCCCATCTCGGCGCCGGATATGGAGGCGTTCTGCTTGTAAAGCATGCCCATTGCGGCGGCGGTGAGCAGGAAACGGATCACACCGTCGTCGTCGGCCCCGGACTCGAAGCGCCGGTAGTAGTGCAGCACCGCCGGGACGATTCCCGCCGCGCCATTGGTAGGCGCCGTGACCACCTGGCCGCCGGCCGCATTTTCCTCGTTGACGGCCAACGCGAACACGTTGACCCAATCCAGGGCATGCATGGGACTCATGGGATCGCCGCTCATGAGCTGGCGGTACAGCTTCGGCGCGCGCCGCCGCACGCCGAGCACACCCGGCAGAAGTCCCTGGGCCTCGAAGCCGCGGCGCACGCAATCCTGCATGACCTGCCAAATGCGCATGAGGCCGGCGCGAATCTCGGCGTCGGTGCGCCAGGTGCGTTCGCGGGCCAGCATAAGTTCGTGAACTTCCAAACCCTGTGACCGCCCATGCTCGAGCAGCCGTGCGCCGGAATTGAAATCGAATGCAGGTTCGCGGCGCGCGGCGCCCACATTGGCGTCGGCGCCCGCCCGCACGACGAAGCCGCCGCCGATGCTGTAGTACTCTTCTCGTGCCAGCACCTGCAGGGCCGAATCATGCGCAGTGAAACGCATGCCGTTGGAGTGCCCCGGCAACACTTGATCCATGTGAAACAGGAGATTGAGCGGCTCATCGAAGGCGATCTCGTGCCTTCCTCCCAGACGAATGCGGCCCTCGTCGCGGATTCGCCGCAGCGCGGGTTCGACGGCGGCGGAGTCGATGGTGTCGGGGCTCATGCCTTCCAATCCCAGAAGAATGGCGCGGTCCGTGCAATGCCCGCGGCCGGTCAAGGCCAGCGAACCGTAGAGCTGGGCGGACACCTGCGACGTTCGGGATAGCAATTCGCGGGCGGCCAACAATTCCACGAAGCCGCGCGCCGCGTTCATCGGCCCCATGGTGTGCGAACTGGACGGCCCGATGCCGATCTTGAAGATGTCGAACACGCTCAAACTCATGCGTAAACCTGCGCCGATCGTTGAAGGAATTTGATCATACGCTGCCGCTCTAGCCGCGGCTGTCCAAACCGCGACCGCGCAAGTGCTAGAATCGTCACCCGACCGATTGTGTGCAGACGTCGACTCAAAAACGGAGAGCTTCATGATCCGCCATCCACTCATCGTTGCGGCCACGCTCACGGCCACACTGACGCTGGGCGCCGCCTGTGCCGGCGCCAAATCCATTCCGGCGAACATCGCGTCGGCGGTTGCCGACAGCAACCGGCCGGATGCCGACAGGCAACGCGATGCGAACCGCAAGCCGGCCGAGACTCTGGCGTTCGCCGGTGTGAAGACCGGGGCAAAGATCGCCGAACTCTTGCCGGGAGGGGGCTACTTCACGCGTATATTCAGCAAGGCGGTCGGCAGCACCGGGCATGTCTATGCCTGGGTTCCGCCACGGCCCGCCGATGCGCCTGCGGATAGGCCTGATTTTGCCGCGAGAGTGAACGCCATTGCGGCCGATCCGAATTATTCGAATGTCAGCGTCTTGGTTCAGTCCAATCTCGAGCCGCCGGCACCGGTCGATATGGTGTGGACTTCGCAGAACTATCACGACCTGCACAATTTTGCCGGGGCGGATGTCGCGGCCTTCAACAAGCGGGTGTTCGATGCGCTCAAGCCGGGGGGTATCTATCTCATCTTGGACCACGCCGCGGCGCCGGGCTCGGGTGCCGGGGATACCAAGACTTTGCACAGGATCGACCCTGAAACCGTCAAGGCGGAGGTGCTGGCCGCGGGATTCAAGCTGGCGGGGAGCAGCGATCTGCTACATCAGGCGGGCGACGACCACACTCTGAAAGTGTTTGATCCGTCAATCCGTGGCAAGACCGATCAGTTCATATTGAAGTTTCGTAAGCCCGGACGGTAGCCGGTCTCGAACTTAGGGGGCCGTTTGCTGTCAACTGAATCGGGTGTTTCACGTTGATTTAGATAGGAAACGGAATGGAGTATATGAAATTGCTACACTTTTTACCGAAAGGGACGGCCCAAGCGCGGTTTGCAGTTGCGGCCGCGGCCGCGCTACTTTTGGCGGCCTGCGTGACCCCGCCTCCGCGCACCGTGGTGGTGCCCAGCCCTCCGCCGCAACGCGTGTTCGTCTATCCCGCCAACGGTCAGAGCCCGGAGCAGACCGAACGCGACCGTTATGAATGCCATGTCTGGGCGGTCCAGCAAACCGGCGTGGATCCCAGCCGTGCCGACGCGCCCGCCTATGAACGGGTAGTCGTGCAGCCGGCCAATCCTCCGGGAGCAGGCACGGCGGTTGGGGCTATCACCGGCGCCATCATCGGTTCCGTCATCGCAGGGCCGCGCAATGCGGGTGCCGGGCTGGTTCTCGGCGGCGCCACGGGTGCGATTATCGGGTCCGCGTCGGATGCCCAGGCGCAGGCGCAGGCAAACCAGACTCAGGCTCAGATCAATCAAAGCGTGGCGGCGGGGCGGGCGAAAGCCGATTCCTATCGGCGCGCCATCGGTGCCTGCCTGCAGGGACGCGGCTACACGGTGACTTGAGAATTGAGGGGATATGCCATGAGTCGAACGATAAGGATTGCCCTGGCGGCGTCGATGCTGCTCTGGGGCATTGGGGCCGGCACGGCCGCGACGGCCGACGAGCATGACCGCGGCCGCAGTGACCAGCGGGCCGAACCGCGAGCGCAGGGGAGACCGACCGTGGGTCGACCGTCCTTTGACGGGCGCGGCCAGGTATTGGATAGCCGCTACAACCATGGCCGCTACTATCCCCCGTTCGGCAGCATCAGACCCTCCTTGCCCGATGGGTATCGTCCCTACTATCGCGGCGGGAATCGGTTTTATTTCAGCGGCGGCATTTGGTATGCGCCCCGGGGTCCCGGTTTCGTGGTGGTACGTCCCCCGGTGGGGCTTGTGATTTCGGTACTGCCTCCTTACTACTCCACGGTCTGGATCGGCGGGGCACCCTACTACTACGCGGACAATGTCTACTACACCTGGCAGCCCGACCAAAACGGCTATGCGGTGGTGGACGCGCCGGATAATGCCGATACGCCCTCGGCGCCCCCTGACACCGCGCAGAACGACATGATGATCTACCCGAAGAATGGCCAGACCAAGGAACAACAGGCGGCGGATCAATTCGAGTGCCACAACTGGGCCAAGGGGCAGACCGGCTTCGACCCGACGCTTCCCGGCGGCGGAGTTCCGGGAAATGCCGACGCGGCGCGCAACAACTACAACCGGGCCATTTCCGCGTGCATGCAGGGCAGGGGCTATCAGATAGGCTAAGAACGCGGGCGCAACTCAGACAGGCGCCTGTGGGCGCCTTCTCTTGTGGGTGGATTCCTACGCGGCGCGCCGCTCGCCACCGATGGTGATGGCGTCTTCGCGCCTGGCATAGTTGCCGACATGAAGCGCAATTTTTCCAATCACCGGCAGTGGCGCGAGTTCATTGCGGCGATCCATGGATCGGTGACCTACCCCCGTACGGTAAGTTATCCCATGGTCCTGAACGCTCTGCGCTCGAGCCGCGCCTGGTTCCACGACGGCGCGTGGTACGCATCCCGTCGGCTGGAAGCCGGCCGAATCTAGAGCTATTGCCCCATCGGCCTTTTGCTCAATTGGCCGGCCGATGATACCGTTTGTCCCTTCGCGCCATCAAAGGGGACGAACCAATGTCGAAATCAGACGAGCTCAAAACGCGCAAAGCGGCGGCAGTGCCCTCAGGCGTAGGCAGCAGGGGCATTTATGTCGCCAAGGCGGAGAATTCCGAGCTGTGGGACGTCGATGGGCGGCGTTACGTCGATTTTGCCGCGGGCATCGCCGTGCTCAATACCGGCCACCGTCACCCGCGGGTCATGGAGGCCGTGGCGCAGCAGGCCCAGGCATTCGCCCATACCTGTTTCCATGTCGCGCCCTATGAATCCTATGTGCGGCTGGCCGAGCGGTTGAATGCGCTCGCACCCGGCGATTTTGCGAAGAAAACGCTGTTCTTGAATTCCGGTGCCGAGGCGGTCGAAAACGCCATCAAGATCGCCCGCTACTTCACCAAGCGCTCCGCGGTCATCGCATTTTCCGGCGGCTTTCACGGCCGCACGCTCATGACCATGGCGC
Source organism: Steroidobacteraceae bacterium (assembly GCA_049793535.1). Lineage (GTDB taxonomy): Bacteria > Pseudomonadota > Gammaproteobacteria > Steroidobacterales > Steroidobacteraceae > Bog-1198. The sequence goes on from JBARBX010000804.1 coordinate 4,612, forward strand.
TCACCGGCAAGGTCATGCCGTACAAGCGCGGTTTCGGCCCATTTCCGGCCGAGGTCTATCACGCCGAATTTCCCCAACCCTATCACGGCATCACAACCGAGCAGGCGCTGGCCGACTTGGATCGGCTGTTTCACGGCGACGTCGATCCGAAGTCGGTCGCCGCCATCATCATTGAACCGGTGCAAGGCGAGGGCGGCTTCAACGTCGCTCCCGCCGATTTTCTGCGCGCGCTGCGCCGCCTATGCGATGAACACGGCATCGTCATGATCGCCGACGAGGTGCAGGGCGGCATGGCCCGCACCGGCAAAATGTTTTCCATCGAACACTCGGGAGTGGTGCCCGATCTCATCGCCGTGGCCAAGGGGCTGGGCGGCGGCTTCCCGCTCTCGGGGGTGACCGGCCGCGCGACCATCATGGATGCGGCGCATGCCGGCGGTCTCGGCGGCACCTACGGCGGCAATCCCATCAGCATCGCGGCGGCGCATGCGGTGCTGGATGTGATCGAGGCAGAGGGCCTGTGTGCGCGCGCGGCGGCCGTCGGCGATAAAATGCGCACCCGGCTCCAGGCGCTGGCCAAGGAGCTGCCGTGCATCGGCGACGTGCGCGGTCTGGGGGCGATGGTGGCGTTCGAGCTGGTCAAGGATCTCAAGACCAAGGAGCCGGACGCCGAACTTACCGCGGCCGTGCTGAGTCACGCCGAAGCGCGCGGCTTGATCCTCCTGTCCTGCGGCACGGCGGCGAATGTCGTACGCCTGTTGGCGCCGCTGACAATTCCGGATGCGGTGCTCGCTGAGGGACTCGACCTGTTGGCCGCCGCCCTGCGCGATGCCTACGGCACTGAAGTCAAGCGCGCGGTCGCCTGAACGGGCGCAACGCATGCGTTGCGCGGGTGACCATGGATGGCCACCCAGGGCTTGCGCGGAGCAGGGACTGCGCAGCGCAATGCACCGGCGCAGGCGCCCTTGGGGCCGATCATGCACTTAGTGCTTGAACACCACCGTGATGCCGAAGGTTCGCGGCCGATAAGAAATATATCGATAAGCGGGACTTGCCAGCAAATTGCCGCTGCCGTCGTAAGAGTTGGTCTGATGGTTGTAGTTCAGGATGGTATGGCTGTCGGTCAGGTTGTCCACGAACAGCGATATCCCGAAGTCGCCGAACTTGGTGCCGGCGCGCAGCGAGGCAAAACTCTCCCGCTCGGTCGGCAAGCCGGTGGCATCGTAGGACGATGTGTTGGGGTCCTGGGCGGCATGCAGCCACTTATCTCCGGCCAGGTACTCCCAGTCCCCGCGTACGTAGGATTCGTGTGCGAACGCCTGGAACTTGTATTCCAGGCCGAGTGAAATCGAGTACGGCGGAATCGAGTAGCCCGTCCCGATGCCGTTCGGCCCGGCGATCGCATCGCCGGCCACCACCACCGGCAGCCCGGTTGTCACCGGCCCGATGAAGGTGCTCGTGGTGTAGCGCGCGTCCGTATAGCCGAAGCTCGACTCGATGGAGAATGCGTCGGTCACCTGGAAATCGGCCTGCAGGTCGAATCCCTTCGAGACGGCGTTGCCGAGATTTTCGGTGAATTGAATTTCACAAATGGGCGGCACCACATTTTCCTGGATGTTGTTCCACTTGATGTAGTAGACGCTGCTGGCCAGGCGAATACGATTGTCGATGTTGTTCTTGGCGCCCACCTCGAAGCTCTGCACCGAATCGGACTTGTAAGTGGCCGGTGCGCCGTTGGACAAGCCGAGATTGAGGAAGTCCTGGGTGCATCCGAGCGTGAGATTCTGAAAGGTGGGATCGTAAGGGATCGACGGATTGCCGCCGCCCGGACGAAAGCCCTTGGAGTAGGTGAAGTAGTACATGTTGTTCGGGTCAACCTGCCATTGGATGCCCGCTTTGGGGGTGACCGGGTTCTCGCTGTTCGACTGGGTACCCGCCCGCGTCCCACTGTTCTGCGGTCCGCCCGACACGCTTTCGATGGTGAAGGAGTCCTTCGAGACGCGCACGCCGGCGGTCAGTTTCAGGGTATCCGTCACATTGAAATTCACCTCGCCGAATCCGGCAATCTGGCGGTCGAAGCTCAGCAGCTGGTTGAAATACGAATCGCCCATCGGCAGCACGGAACTGCCGTCCGGGTTCTGCGGCGTGCCAAAAAACTCCGCGATGGGATAGCCGAAAAGCTGATTGAAAAACGCGTCCGCCATCGGGTCATGGATTTCCTCCAGGCTGAACTGCCGATCCAGGGAGTAGAACACCCCCGCCGTCCAGCTCACTCGGGCGTGCGGATCGGACGACTGCAGCCGGAACTCCTGGGTCAAGTTGCGTTGCGTGTTGGTGACGCTCGCGGGGGAACGGTAATCGGTCAGCCCCGCAGGGAGGTGAATACCCGTTCCGTCGAGCAAGGGGAAGGCCGCGAGGCCTGCGGCGTTGCCATACACCGGGATCTGACTTTGATAATAACCGAGGTTGTACAGCGTGCCGTCATAGCCGCTGATCTCATCGCGGTGAAAGTACGAGGTCGTCGAAATCAGTCTCACCGACCCTAAGTCCGCCTGGACGTTGAGTGCGGGGAGGTAGAACACGTCCGGCTCCGGGCGGGCGGTGGGATCCGCGCTGACATAGCGGTCGTTGCTCGGGTCCGAATATTCCGGCCAATAGATCGTCACGTCGTTGCGCTGGCTGTTCTGATACAAAATGCTGGGGGTCACGCGGATCGCTTCGGTGGGTTGCCACAGTCCGGCGAGCCGCAGCACCGCCGTACCGTCGCTGTTCGCATTTTTGTCCACGACCTCGAGGGTGGTCGGGTCGATGCGGTCGATCCAACCGCCGTCGCGCCGATACCAGGCGCTGAAGCGCACGCCGAACACGCCGTCGATGACCGGGATACCGGCAGCCACGCCGGACTCGTAGCTGGGCGCACCGCCCTCCGTGTACGAGGTCTCGGCCTTGGCGTAAACACTCGACTGGGTGAGGCTGGGTTGCACCGTGATGTAGCGCACCGTGCCGCCCTCCGAGCCTGCGCCGAATAGGGTTCCCTGCGGACCGCGCAGCACTTCGACGCGGTCGAGGTCGAACAGCTTGACCAACGCATCGTCGGAATTGAAACCCAGATTGCGCACCTGAATCGGAGTATCGTCGATGTAGATTCCGGTGGTGCCGGAGCCGCCGCTCGAGGAGATGCCGCGAATCGAGATCTGGTTCGTCTGGCTGGAGTCGAAAGCCACTCCGGGTGTGAAGCGCACGACGTCCGAGAAGTCCTTGATGCCCTTCTGGTCGAGCATCTCCTGGTTGATCGCGGTGATGCTGATCGGAACTCGGCTGATGCTTTCCTCGCGGCGGGTCGCCGTCACCGTGATTTCCTCGAGGCCGCCGGTAGCGGCCGCGGGCTCGGTGGTAGCCGCTGCGGCAGTCGCTGCGTCGCTGGCCCCGGCCACGCTTGCAGTGCAGCAACCGGCACAAACTATAAGAGTGCGCAAAAACAACACTTGCCAAGAAACCCGCTTAAAAATAGGCGTTGAGTGCGTGGCTGGCAT
>JBARBX010000805.1:0-4713 GCA_049793535.1 Steroidobacteraceae bacterium
GAGCTGGGCCGTGATGCGCACACGCTCCCCTACCCGGCGCACGGAACCCTCCAGGACATGAGACACACCAAGCTCGCTGCCGATCTGCGCGATGTTTTTCGCAGTCGACTTGAACTGCATCGCTGAGGTTCGGGCGATCACTCCGAGGCGCTCCGGGCTCAAGCGGGCCAGCTCGGTAATCATCTCTTCGGTCAGCCCTTCGCTGAAATAGTCGTATTTCTCGCCTGAGGTCAGGTTCTCGAGCGGCAGAACCACCAGCATGGTCCTATCGACCCCGCTGCCGTGTGCCGCGGATGCAAGATGCTTCACGGAAGCCACAAACCGGTAGCCGCGTTTCGGCAAGGTCTCGATGAAGTCCTGCGTCTTAGCACGCTCGCCAAGAACCTTGCGCAGCAGGGAAATGTGGGAGGTGAGACTGCCCTCCTCAACGACCGTGTCGGGCCAAAGGCGCTGCAGCAGTTCTTCTCGGGTGAGCACCTTGCCCCCGGCCTGCACCAGGGCGACCAGGAGTTCGGTCACCTTGGGGGGCAACGCCACGTGGTCACCCTCTCGAAACAGCATCCCGCTTTGGACGTCGAGGCGGTACGCGCCGAATTCAAATTGACCGGAGACCATCGCACGAGGTCCTGAGAACTTCATCATAAAAATAGCAGGAGTCCCCAAGGACTACCAGCCATAAAGTCCGTACCCTGCACGAAATGGCAACACGCTCTAATGAAGGGTCCACCACCATGACCGACGTGACAAAGACCGACAGAGATGTGGTAGTGACTCCGGCGATTCGCGACGCGTTGGCACGGCTCGGACCCGCGCCTCCAGAGCAGCGCCAGGTCTACCGCACCGCGGATCGCCTGAGCCGGTGAGGCGTTGGTTCGTACGGGGACCAGGCTCGATATCACTTCCTATTGCTTGTACGACACGGTGAGGGTCATGCGAATATCTCAACTCATTGTTCTAGTGACTGCCTTTATTTCAGCGTGGCTATTACCGAGCTGCGCCGCGACGGGGCCGACGCCGACCGCAACCGCAGCCGAACCGGCGCGCATCACGGTGCTCTACGATGCCTATGGCAAGGATGCGACGATGACTAAAGACTGGGGTTACGCCGCCCTGGTGGAGATCAACGGCAAGCGCATTCTGTTCGATACTGGTGACGACCCGGCGATTCTTGCAAAGAACGTGAAGGCCAAGGCCATCGATCTTACTAAGCTTGATTTCGTAGTGTTATCGCATCGTCATAGCGATCACGTGGGCGGATTTTCCTATGTGCTCAGCGTGAATCCGAAGGTCAAGATTTACGCGCCCAAGGACGGCTTTGGTGGTATTTTCGGTTCCGACCAGCCCAGTAAGTTCTATCGCAAAGACGAGTCGCTGCCTGCCGAGATGCGCTACTACAACGGCGCACCGCCGGAAATTATTCGGATTGGCACGGTTTTTCCCGGCGCCAACATTCAGTTGATCGACAAGACCACAGAAATAGCCCCGGGCATTACGCTGATTGCCTTGGTATCCGATGCGCCGGGAACCAAGGAGCTGAAGGAAGTATCGCTTGCCATCAACACGCCCGACGGTATCGTGCTGGTGGTTGGCTGTTCGCACCCGGGCATCGAGACCATCGTTGCCGAAGCAGCCAAGGTCAATCCGCACATTCACCTCATCGCCGGCGGATTCCACCTGGTAGTAGCCCAGGACACAGCAATCGAAAAAGCTGCCACAAGCCTGCATGATACCTACAAAGTCGATTACATTGCCCCCGGTCACTGCACCGGGGAACCAACCTTCGCCGCTATGCAACGGATGTTTGGCGATCGTTATCTTTATGCCGGATTGGGTACAACGCTGGGCGTTGGCGCCATTCCGCGCGTCGAATCGACTCGTGCAGGTCAATAACGGCGCTCGCTATGACACTCAACTCTTAAGGTTGAAGGGAGAGAGTTATGAGAAAGCCAATTATCGTCAGTGTGACTGCGGTGATTATCTATTTCCTGTATCTGCATACAGCACACGCGGGCAATCCGTATGCCGTGACCTACGAGCGCGACGTCGCCGTCAAGATGCGAGACGGAACTACACTGCTTGCTGATATCTTCAGACCAGACGCCGCTGGAAGGTTTCCGGTTCTTCTGCAGCGCACCCCCTACGACAAGAACTACGGTACGGAGTTTGGCTTAAAGGCGGCCGCTCAAGGCTATGTTGTGATCATCGAAGATGTGCGCGGGCGATATGCCTCAGAAGGCGAGTGGTATCCATTCAAGAATGAAATGAATGACGGATATGACACGGTCGAGTGGGCAGCGGCACTTCCGTACTCCACCGGCAAAGTGGGCATGTTCTCGGGCTCATACGATGGGGCTACCCAAATGCTAGCGGCCATTGGGCATCCGCCACATCTTGCCGGAATCTTCCCCTACGTTACCGCTAGTAACTATCACGCAAACTGGACCTACCAGGGAGGTGCGTTTGAGCAGTGGTTCAGTGAATCGTGGTCTTCTAAACTTGCGCGAGACACGTTCAATCGAGCCAATCAGAAACGTGTTGATCCTCTGACCGGCGCTCCGATCATACCGTTGGTCGATTATCCAATCTTCGGTCTCCAGCAGTTGCCTTTACAGTCAACAGCGACCAAAGCCTTTGCACCGTATTTCCTGGATTGGCTCGATCATCCCAGTTACGACGACTATTGGAAGGCCGTGTCCATTGAGGATCATTTTTCCAACATCACTGTTCCCGCTCTTCACGTCGCCGCGTGGTATGACATTTTTCTGGGCGGATCTCTGCGAAATTACTTAGGGATCAAATCGCATGGAGGAAGCGCGGAGGCTCGCAGTGGCCAAAGGTTACTTATTATCGTCGGTGGTCATGCCGGCGACGGCCCGAAAATAGGTGCCCTAGACTTCGGCAAAGACTCCAATTTTGACGAAGACGAGACCACCATTCATTGGTACGACTACCTTTTCAAGGGAGTTCGGAATGAGTTTTCCACCGGAAAACCGGTAAGTATCTTTGTCATGGGTACAAATAAGTTGCGTCAAGAGGATGAGTGGCCGCTGGCGCGTGCAAAAAGCACCCACTACTTCCTTCACTCGACGGGCGCTGCGAACGGTCTTACTCCTAGCGGCTCGCAGCAGGCTGGCAGCGGCTCATTGAGTGGCATTGCGCCGGCAGCCGAGAAGCCAGATCAATATATCTACGATCCAAGTGATCCGGTGCAGACGATCGGTGGCCCGCTCTGCTGTGGCGCGTTACGCACAGGCATTGGTCCGCAAGATCAGCGGCCGGCCGAGGCACGCCGTGACGTGTTGATTTACACGACACCGGCCTTCTCGAAAGCAACAGAGATTACCGGGCCGATATCGCTGGATCTGTATGTGAGCAGTTCAGCTGTGGATACGGATTTTACAGGAATGCTTGTGGATGTTTGGCCTAACGGTTTTGCACAGAACCTGACGAGCGGAATACTGCGGCTTCGATACCGAAAGTCCCAGGAGAACCCAGAACTCGCGAAACCCGGAGAGATTTATCACATTACGCTGGATTTACTGGCAACGAGCAATGTGTTCCTCGCGGGCCACAAACTTCGCCTCGAGGTATCTAGTAGCAATTTCCCGCGTTTCGATCGAAATATGAACACGGGCGAAGAACAAGCGCATGCCACGCGCATGGTCAAGGCGACAAACGTGATTTACCACGATAAAGCGCGACCATCGGCACTCATCGTCCCTGTTGTGCCATAGGCACAGCGATTTTTTCCCAGTCAAAATTCCGGCAGTGTGAAACAAATCAAGTGCTTGCAGGGGCCCGGCGTACGTAAAATCCGGACATTGGTCGGGACTTCAATTCGGCGGCCGAAGAAGAAATACTCGCGTGTTTACCGGACGCTCGCGGCAGCGGGGCTTGACCGGTATAAAGCGCGACGCTACAGTCATTCAATGTTCTGGAGCGTGACGCGAAAATTACAGCAACGATACCGTTTCAAGGCGGTATTTGCGTGCGCGCACCCCGGAACTGAGACCTAACGGTCCGAAAATCCCAGGAACAACCCTCACAAATCCCGCCGTCGTCGGCGGGGTTTTTGCTGAGCTTCGCCGGGACTGCGTACCGAAGGAGCTCAACGATGACGCATTTCTCTTCCGACGCTGAGGTCGAACGTATCGGCCGAGGCCTGCTTGACCGCTCGTTGCCAAAGATCGAGTGGACCCACGCGGCGCACTTCGCCGCCGCGCTGTGGCTGCTGAGGCAGCCGGAAATGCACGCCGATCGCGACATGCCGAGGCTGATTCGCGCATACAACGAGGCCACCGGCGTGCCGAACACGGACACCGGCGGCTATCACGAAACGATCACGCTCGGCTCTTTGCGGGCTGCCCGCGCATGGCTGGTGAGTCGGCCCGGCGTGGTGCTGTACGAGACACTGCGGGAGTTGCTCGCGTCCGAGTACGGGCGTCCGGACTGGCTGCTTGCCTACTGGTCGAAATCCGTGTTGTTCTCGGCTGCTGCCCGCAAGGCATGGGTCGAGCCGGACTTGCGGCGGCTGCCGTTCTGATCGGTTACCTTTTCGCCTGCTCGAATCCCGTCAGCACGTTCACCACGTTGATGCCGATCTCGCCGACCGCATAGCCGCCCTCGAGCACGAACAGGGTGGGGATGGCGCAGGCGCCGATCATTTGGCCGTAGGTGAGAAAATCCGCGGATTGGAGTCGAAAGAAACTGATG
>JBARBX010000806.1:0-2228 GCA_049793535.1 Steroidobacteraceae bacterium
GGCGCCGCACCGACCTGCCGCCGAACGCCAGGGCGAATTTCACCAATCCCATGGTGGCGGTGGCCGCCATCCCCAAGTACCAGGTCTGAAGACCCGCGGCGGTCGGATCCAAACCCGCCGCGCGGAATTTCACGAAGGCCGGCCCCAGCACCAAGAGCACCATGCCAATGGTCGACGGGGTGTCCAAACCGAAGGGCATGGCGGTGACGTCGTCGCGGCCGGTGCGGCGTGCCAGCCGCAGTGCCAGCCAGGTATAAATCAAATCGCCGATGAGCACGCCCAATGCCGTGCCCGGAAACATCCGTCCGAACACGATGGGCGCCGGAATGCCGTAGCCGCCGATCAGCACGGCCGAGAGCAGCGCGAGCACGGATAGATTATCGACCACCAGCCCCAGAAACCCGTTCACATCCCCGGGAACCAGACGCAGGTAGGGCGGCAGGGTCATTTCAAGGTGCTCAAGGCGCCGGTCAATACGGGGTTGTAGAGGGCGGCGGCGAGAATGCCCACCGCCGCGGCATTGACCCCCTTGAGCGCCGCCCGCACTCGCGGCAGGCGCGCGCCCTGATTCCAAACGGCGCGGCCCGCGATGGCCAGCAGCAGGCCGGGCAGAAAGAGGCACAGCGTCGCGATGCAGGCCCCGAGCAGCGCCGCACCGCCCGGCGCACTCTTGGCACCGAAGTACGCCGCCACGGAAAACAAGGGACCGGGCAACACCTGCGCGGCACCGTAGCCGCTCAAGAAATCATAGTTCGACATCCAACCCGCCGGCACCAGCGCATCATGCAGCAGCGGCAGCACCACATGGCCTCCGCCGAACACCAAGGCGCCGGCTCGGTAAAAGACATCGGCCAGCGCGATCAGGCCGTGCGGCATTTCCAGCGCCAGAATGCGCAACCCCAGCAGCAACGCTACGCCCAAGCCGATCAGGAGCCACGCCGTGTGGGCCCCGACCGGCGGGGTACGATGCGAGACGGCCACCGGCAGATCTTTGCAGAACCAGATCCCCGCCCCTGCGCCCAGGATCAATACCCCCACCTGCAACCATTCGCTGTGCACAACACTCAATGCCAGCGCGGCGAGCAATGCCATCGATGCGCGCGGTATATCCGGGCAGAGGGTCCGCGCCATGCTCCACACCGCCCGCGCGACCACGGCGAGCGTCAGCCACTTCAATCCCTGCAGCACCAGGGTCATCGCAGGTCCCGCGAGCTTCGGCGCGAACACGAAGTAGGCGTACATCAAGAGCAGCGAGGGCAGCGTAAATCCTACCCAAGCGGCCAGCGCCCCGCGCCACCCGGCGCGATGCCAACCGATGAGAAAACCCACCTGACTGCTCGTGGGTCCCGGCAGCACCTGGCAGAGCGCGACGATTTCGGCGAATTCCCCGGCATCCAGCCAGCGGCGGCGCTGCACGTAGCTGCGCTGGAAGTACCCTAAGTGCGCGATCGGGCCGCCGAAGGAACGACACCCCAATTGCAAGGCGGCCAGCAGTACCTGCCAGGCCGACCCTTGAGCCGACTCTGGGGCCGGCTCAGTGGCCAAGGTTGAGCAGTGCCGCGTTGCCGCCGGTCGCCGTGGTATTCACGGTGAGAGTGCGCTCGTTCGCGAACCTCGAGAGATAGTGCGGACCGCCCGCCTTGGGACCCGTCCCCGACAGACCGTTGCCGCCGAAGGGCTGCACCCCCACCACCGCGCCGATCATATTGCGATTGACGTACGTGTTGCCGATCGAGGTGTTGGCGAACACCTCCCGCCAGAAGGATTCCAGGCGCGTCTGCACCCCTAGGGTGAGGCCGTAGTGGGTATCCCGGATCCCCTGCAACACCTCGGCGATATCCGCGGCCTGGTACCGCACCACATGCAGAATGGGTCCGAATTCCTCGCGCGTGAGCTGCCCCGCACTCTCGAGCTCGATCAGATGCGGCGCGAAAAAACTGCCGTGTGCCTGCGCCGCGCTCAAGCTGCAGGCCTTGACGATGCGCGCCTCCTTGCGCATTCGCTCCACATGCTGCGCCAGCCCGTCGGCCGCCGCCGCGTTGATCACCGGCCCCAAATCCGTGTTGAATTCGGCCGGATCGCCGATGACCAATTCGTCCATGGCGCCCGCGATCATCTCCAGCACTTGATCGGCGATGTCATCCTGCAGGAACAACAATCGCAGCGCCGAGCAGCGCTGCCCGGCGCTCATGAAGGCCGAGCTCAGCACATCGTCCACCACCTGCTCG
>JBARBX010000807.1:0-5571 GCA_049793535.1 Steroidobacteraceae bacterium
GGTGGATGTCGCGCGCCACGGGGCCAAGGTTCAGCTCAGCCCCGAAGCCAAGCAGCGCCAGGCGGACAACTACGGGCTGCTGCTCGAGGCGGCGGCGGAGGGCGTGGCCGTCTATTGGTTCAATCGAGGGGCGGGCGATCAGCGCGAAACCATCATGTTTTCCGGCGATCCATTGGCGCCCAAGAACAAGGCGTATCTGGAGAAGTCGCAGCTGATGGAATTCCAATTGGGGGCGGTCTTCGGCTACGGACCGGAGGTTGCGCAGGAAGAGATCGTGCGCGCGATGATGGTCATCCGCGCCAATGCCATGTCCTCCAATGCGCCCAGCCCGCAACTGTCGCAGATGTTGGTCGACCTCTTGAACCGCCGCATCACCCCGGTGGTTCAATCCCGCGGCACGCTCGGCGAGGGCGATCTCGCGCAACTCAGCAATGTCGGCGCAACGATGGTGGGCACCGGCGAGGCCTATTACCAGGGCGTGCGCATGCGGGCGGCCGACGCGCTGGCAAAGGCGGGCCTAAAGCCCATCCAACCGTTTGCCGCGGACACGAATGCGCTGACCAGCAGCGATGCCTACAGCACCGGCATCGCCGCCTTGGCCGTCAATGATGCGCGCCAGGCGCTCGAATGGGCGGATCTGATTTACGCCATGGATCTCGACGGCATGAATTCGAGCATTACGCCCATCAGCACACTGGTGCAGAGAGAGCGTCCGTTCAAATGGTTGAATTGGGAAGCTGCGCGCGTGCGCGACATGCTGCGCGGCAGTTATCTATTCAGCGACGATCCGCAGCGGATCATCCAAGACCCGGAGAGCTTGCGGGCTTCCTCGATTCGCCAGGCGTCGGCGTGGGCCGACTGGGCCGCGCTGCGCGATGCGGTGGTTCTGCAGATGAATTCGTCCGATCACAACCCCGCCGTGCGCACCGACATGTCGCCCGGCGATTCGTGGGATTTGTCCACGCCGCAGATGATGAAGTACTACGTCAAGGGCGGCAAGAACAGCCACGGCAAGCACGGCTACATCGTCTCGAACGCGAACTGGGATCCCTATCCCATGGCGAACAAGCTCGAGGATTTCGTCATTGCGTTGGCGAACATGGACATCGCCGTCTCGCTGCGGATCGATCGGTTCAGCAACCCCTTCTTCACGTCGACCGATCCGGCGAAGGCGCTGAAGCTGCCGCCGGGAAGCGAATTCGCGGTGTATCTGGCGGGTGGCGGCGGCTATACGCCGGTGGATCTGCAGCAGGAGATCCAAAGCCTCACGAATCCGGTCGCGCCGTCCGGGGCGGCGATCGTCGGTACGGTCGAGGACCTTCAGGCGCAGACGCGCATCAAGGCCTATCGGGTCCGCGACGCCGTGAACACCACCTTCGACCTGCTCGGGCACGATCTACTGAACGCGGCTTTTTGGCTGGACGTGCGCAAGTCGCAGGATGCCTCCAGGAATTTCGGCGGCGGTCCCACCTCGGCCTGGACGGCGTTTCGAAAAATCGTGCCGGTGTTGCCGGCCATGGACGGCAGCCCCATGGAGCCGCGGCCCATGACCGCCACTGCGTTCCTCAAGGCGACGGCGGCGGCCAATTTCTACAACGGCGAGACGCCGCCGGTCTCAACGGAGCAGCAATAGGGTGAGAGCGATGTCTGCCATGGCGTGGGCGCTCCTGGGCTTGGCTCTCTGGGCGTCGGCGGCGCGCGCCCAAGCCGCCTATCGCCCGATTGCACCTTCCAAGGCGGGCGAGGTGATTGTATTGACGGGTCACGACCTTACCGTGGACCAGGTAGTCGCGATCGCCCGCGACGGCGCGCACATCCGCTTGAGCCCGGAGGCGAAACAGCGCCAAGTGGACGCCTACGGATTGCTGCTCGAGGGCAGCGCCGAGGGCATTTCCATCTATGGTTTCAACCGCGGCGCCGGGCCGGCGCGCGAGATCGTACTGTTCAGCGGAGATCCGCTCGCGGCAGCGAACAAAGCACTGCTGTCCAAGCGGGTGGAGAGAGAGATTCTGAACGGGCCGCGGCAGGGCATCGGACCTGAAATCGCCGACGAGGAAATCGTACGAGCGCTGATGGCCGTGCGCGCCAACACCATGAGTTACGAAGCCGCGAGCCCCGCGCTCTCGGACCTCTTGACCGAGATGCTGAACCGGCGGGTGACGCCGGTGGTTCAGTCGCGCGGCTCGCTGGGCGAGGCCGACCTCGCCGCCCTGGCCAATGTGTTCGGCGCAATGGGCGGTGCGGGCGATGCCTACTATCGCGGGCGGCGCATGAGTGCGGCAGCCGCGCTGGCCGCCGCCGGCCTCAAACCCTTGCAGCCCGCGGAGGTCCTCTACCCCTCGGCATTAATCAGCACCAATGCCTTATCGGTAGGACAAGCCGCGCTGCTGTTGCACGCTGGCAAACTCACCCTGGACTGGGCGGATCTGATTCTCGCGATGGATCTGGAGGCGATGAACAGCAGCGTGACGCCGCTGTCGACACCGGTCCAGGCTGCCCGCCCGTTCAAGTATTCGAATCTCGAGGCAGCCCGCATCCTGGAGATGATCAAGGGCAGCTATCTATTCGAAGATGACCCGAAGCGAATCATTCAAGACTCGGAGAGCCAGCGCGCCTCCTTCAGCCGACAAGGCGCGGCGTGGAAGGCCTGGGCGACGCTGCGCGATACCCTGCTGACTCAAATCAACTCCTCCGACCACAACCCCGCAGTGAAGGTCGGCGCATCGCCCGCGGACTCCTGGGAGCTCGCTACCCCGCAGATAGCGAAGTACTTCGTGAAGGGGGGTCCTGAAAGCCATGGCCAGCACGGCTTCATACTCTCCAACGCCAATTGGGACCCCTATCCGTTGGCGAATGAAGTCGAAGCGCTGGGCACCGCGCTCGCCAACATGGACGTGGCGGTGGTGCAAAGGATTTACCGCTTCGGCAGTCCCTTTTTCACCTCCATCGCGCCGAAGGATGTACTGACCCAGGACGAGCTCGATGCCAGCGTGCAGTCCGACGTCGACGGCTACAATCCGAGCGCGATCTGGCTGGACATCCAGAATCTGACGCGCAACCTCACGCCGGAAGGCATTGCCTTCAGCAACGGTGTGGAGGAGTTGCAGGCGCAGACGGTGCTGAAAGTGGTCCGCGCGCGCCAAGCCGTGGACGACACTCGCCTGCTGCTGGGCGAAGATTTGCTCACGGCGACATTTTGGATGGACGTGCGCCGCGCACAATCGCCGGGACGGGACTTCGGCCGCGCGCCCATCGCCGCCTGGACTGCGTTTCGGCAGATCATTCCCTGGGCTGAGAAGCCGCAAGACCGGCCGCACCGCCCGGTGGGCGACATCATTCAAGACTTCATGGCGGCACATCCGGCCGCCGAATTCCATGCACCGTTGGCGCGAGAAATCGACGGCGGCAAATGAACATGTCAAATGAGAGGCAAACAGTTATGCATTTTCTGAAGGTGACGCTTCCGAAGGTGACGCGCGGCCGAGCCGCGATTGTGGGTCTGGCCATCGCCGGCACCTCGATTCTGGCGCCGGCGACCTGGGCACAGGGCGATCTCGGTTATCACCCGATCGATCCCATCGAAGCCGGTCGGACCATCACATTGACGGGGCATGACCTGTCCATCGATGACGTCATCGCGGTGGCCCGCGGCGGTGCCAAGGTGCAGTTGAGCGCTGCCGCCAAGCAGCGCGAGGAAGACAATTACGGGCTGCTGCTCGAGGCGCCCGCGGAGGGGGTCTCGGTGTACTGGTTCACGCGCGGCGCCGGCGCCGGCCGCGAGATCAAGCAATTCGAGGGCGATCCGTTGTCGCCTGACAACAAGGCCTTGCTGGACAAGAAGATGCTGGCGTCGTTTCGCCGCGGCGCAGCCAACCCGCTGGAGGGCCCCGAGATCGGCGATGAGGCGCTGGTGCGGGCCGTGATGGTGGTCCGCGCCAACGCCATGACGTTCAATGCGCCGAGTCCGCAGCTCTCGCAAATGCTGATCGAGCTATTGAACAGGCGCGTGACGCCGGTGATGCAATCGCGCGGCACGGTGGGCGAGGGCGATCTATCGGTGCTCAACAACATCGGCGCAACCATGGTCGGATCCGGCGATGCCTACTACCAGGGAACACGCATGCCGGCGGCCGATGCGCTGAAGGCGGCGGGCCTCGCGCCGCTGCAACCCTTCGCTGCCGACGACAACGCGCTGACCAGCAGCAATGCCTACGCCACCGCGCGAGCCGTGTTCGTCGTCGCCGACGCGAAGCAGGCTCTTGTCTGGGCCGATCTCACCTATGCCATCGACCTCAATGGCATGAACAGTTCGGTCACCCCCTTGAACTACCTGGTGCAGAGCGACCGGCCGTTCAAATGGCTGAACTGGGACGCCCAGCGCGTCAAGGAAATGATCAAGGGCAGCTATCTGTTCGAGGATGACAAGGGCCGAATCATCCAGGACCCGGAGAGCATGCGCGCCTCCTCGATCCGGCAAGCCTCCGCTTGGGCCATGTGGGCCATGCTGCGCGACGATGTGGTGACCCAGCTTAATTCGTCGGATCACAATCCGGCGATCCGCGTCGGCATCTCGCCCAAGGATTCCTGGGATTTGGATACGCCCGAGATGCGCAAGTACTTCGTGAAAGGCGGCCCCAACAGCCGCGGCAAGCACGGCTTCATCTTCTCGAACGCCAATTGGGATCCCTATCCCCTGTCCAACGATCTCGAGGCCTTCACGATCGCGCTGGCGAACATGGACATCGCCATCATGCTGCGCACCGAACGGTTCGGCAGCGAGTTCTTCACCGGCGCCGGTTCCCAGGAAATCCTGAAAAGTTTCGGCGGTGGTTTTTTTGGCGGCGGTTTCGGCTCCCACGAGACCTGGCAGCACATCCAGGCGCAGATCGTGCCCGTGCCGCCGGAGGGCTATGGCGGCAGCTCCGGGGTCGAGGAACTGGAGGCGCAGTCGCTGCTCAAATCCATCCGGGCCCAGACCGCCGTGGACGACACATTCCGGTTGTTGGCGACGGACCTGCAAAGCGGCACACGTTGGCTGGATGTGCGCAAACTTCAGGACCCGAATCGGCAATTTGGACCGGCCCCGACCGCCGTCTGGCAGGCTTACCGCAAGGTGGTACCGCTGAAGGCGGATCCGGCGGCCCCGGCGGCGGCCCCGGGCGCGCTGGCAATCACGACCCTGACGTTCCTAAAGGGCAGTCCCGCCGGGCGCTTTTTCCCGTTGACCGAGCCTCACTGACCTCGGCCCAGCACCTCTTTCAACGGCCCAAGCCAGGGCTCGAAATTGCGCCACTGATCGATGCCCTCCTTGAAGATGGGCTGGCGTACCTGCTCGGAGCTTGCGGTTCGAATGCTGCGCTCGGTCTTGTAGAACTCCACGCACTGCGGTTCGAACGGAAGGCCGCAAAAATCGAGGATGCGCCGCACATTCGCCTCGAGGTCGTCGACGACGTCTTCATGCTCCACCCGCAGCACCTTCCCGGGCAGCACCGCATCCCAGTGCGCCATCAGCTCGAGGTAGGTTCGGTAGTAGCGGCCGATGTCCTCGATGCCGTAGGTGAACTCCTGCCC
>JBARBX010000808.1:0-3681 GCA_049793535.1 Steroidobacteraceae bacterium
CTCCGCCATCGTTCTTGCCGCTTGCCTGGCTCCCTGCATGAGCCGCGCGGCCCCACTCAATCTGGCGACGCTGAGCTGCGCCAAGTATGAAAACGAGATCTTGCCGGCCTCGGTCTCGAATCCGACCGCCGACAACATCAATACGGTGATGTGGCTGTTCGGCTATTCGGTGGCGAAGTCCGGCGCGCAGGTCATGTACCCGGAAGCGCTGACGGCCTTCGGCTTCGCGTTGGATGGCGAGTGCAAGAGCAATCCCGCCGAGAGCGTTCTGGATGCCTTGGCCATCGTCAAACCCGAGCCGAAGAATCCCCTGAACCTCACCACCCTCGATTGCGCGGCATTTGCCCCGCGGCACATCGAGCTGGCACGCACGGATTCGGAGAGCGCAACCACCATTATGATGTGGTTGTTCGGCTTTTCGGTGGCAAGATCCGGCAGCCATATCTTCGACCCCGACCTGCTGGGTTCCTTTCAGAGCGCCTTGCTGGCCGATTGCGCCAAACATCCCACTGTCAGCCTGTTCGACGCGCTCGGCCAGGTGAACACATCGAAGCTCAAGCCGACGCCCGACCCTCGATCCAAGTCCTCCGCACCTTGAGCCCCTCGTCCAGCAGTACCAGATTCGCGCGATAGCCCGGCGCGATGCGCCCGAGTTCGTGCCCCAACCCGAGGAATTCGGCCGGGTACTGGCTCGCCATGCGCGCAGCCTCGCCGATGTCAAGGCCGAGCAACGCGACTGCATTGCGCACGGCGCCCGCCATGTCGAGGGCAGTGCCCGCCAGAGTGCCGTGCTCGTCGCGGCAGATCCCGTCCACGACATGAATGGTGCGGCCCTGAAGGACGAAACTGGACTTCGTCGATCCGACCGGCGGCATGGCATCGGTGACCAACATGAACCGCTCACTGCGCTTGCAGCGCAACGCGAGCTTCAACACGATGGGATCGACGTGATGGCCGTCGACGATGATTCCGCACCAGGTCTCCGATTCGTACAACGCGGCGCCGACGATGCCCGGCTCGCGCGAATCGAGCCGCGCCATGCCGTTGAACAAATGGGTGAAGCCACGCAGACCGTGGGCGATGGCTTGGGTAGTCTCGGCGAAGCTGGCTTCGCTGTGCCCGGCGGATACCAGAATGCCGCCCGCGGCGAGCTTCGCGATGATATCCGGCGTCGTCATCTCCGGCGCCAGCGTCAACACCGTGCGCCCGCCGCGCAACCGGCACAGGAGCGATATCAAGCTGTCGTCCAGCAGCCGCAGGTGCTTGGAGTCGTGCACGCCGCGGCGCGCCTGGTTGAGGAACGGCCCCTCGATGTGAATGCCGAGAACGCCGGGCGCCCCCATATCGAGGCAGGACTGCACGGCGGCGATCGCGCGCTCGATGGCGTCGAGATCGTCGCTAATCAGCGTGGGCAGGAACCCCGTGGTGCCGAAGCGCCGGTGAGCCTCGCCGATGGCGCGTATCGATTTCGGGTTCGGGGCGTCGTTGAACAGTACGTCGCCGCCACCGTTGACTTGCACGTCGATGAATCCGGGCAGCAGCAGTTGCCCGGCGAGGTCGACGACCTCGGCTCCGAGGCAGCGTGAATCCTTCGGATCGACCAAGGCCTCGATGCGCGAGCCCGCGAGCAGCAGGGTCTGTCCGCTCACGAGCCCTTCACCGGTCAGCAGCCGGCCGTTCGTGAGTGCCGTTCGCATCACACCGTCTCCGTGACCTTGCGCAAATGCGCCGGGTGGTCGGGATCGTACCCGCGCCGCACGGCGAGCGTGGCGATCAAGCGATAGGCGCTTTGCACCAGCAGCAGCGGAGCGATCTCGGGCAGAGCCTCGATGGTGGGCAACAGGGTTGCGCCGGAGGCCTTGGCACCGGCGATCAGCACCGGCACGCCGCGGCCCGCGAGATCTGTTCCCAAGGTTTCCACCCCCGGCTGCGTCCCGTCGTGCTGTGCGAACAACAGCGCCGGAAATCCCGGGCCCGACAAGGCGTAGGGGCCGTGGCGCAGTTCCGCGCTGCTGAAGGCCTCGGCATGCAAACCGCAGGTTTCCTTGCACTTGAGCGCAACTTCCTGCGCCGCGCCCAGGCCCAAACCCCGGCCCACGACGTAGAGATGTTGGGTGGTCTCGAGCAGCGGCAGCGCCGCCGACCAATCGAGCGCCCAGCTTTGGTCCATCATCGCCGGCAGCGCATCGAGGGCGGATGTCAGCGCCGCGTGCTGCGTCCACGCCGCGACCATCCGCAAGAGGCCGGCCAGAGTAGCCAGGTAGGATTTCGTGGCGGCGACGCTGGTCTCGACGCCGGCGCGCAATTCGATCACCAGATCCGCCGCGGCCATGAGCGGGGCATCGGGACTGTTGCACAAGGCGAGAATGGTCGCGCCCGCCGCCTTGGCCGCCGCCACCGAGGCGAGCAGATCGGGACTGCGCCCCGATTGGGACAGCGCGATGAACAGACATCCGCGAAGATCCTGCGCGACACCGTACACCGAGCTCACCGACGGCGCGGCCGAAGCGGTCAGTACGCCCGCTCGAGTCTCGATGAGGTACTTGGCGAAGGTGGCGGCATGATCGGAGCTGCCGCGCGCGCAGGTGATCACGGTGCGCGGCGCGAGACGGCGAACTTGCGCGCCGATGGCCGCAATCGCGGCGCCATCGCTGTGCAACTGCGCCCGTACCGCGTCCGAGGCGCTCGCCGCCTCCTGGAACATGCGGGTGCCTTCGACCAGGGACCGGCGCGAATCGCTCATGTGGAGGCGCTCAGCTCCGCGACGAAGTCGTAGGTATCGCCGCGGTAGAACGATTGGGAAAATTCGATCGCTCGACCATCGGGCAGCGAACCCAGGCGCTCGACCAGAAGCCCCGCATCGCCGGCTTTTGCCTTGAGCAATTCAGCTTGATCGTCGGTGAGCAGCACCGCGCGCAACCGCTGCAGCGCGCGCACGGGACGATGGCCGGCGTGCTCCAGCGCCTCGTACAGCGAGGCGTCGACGGCGTCGAGCGAGGGCAGCGCAGTCGCGACGATGGTCGCGTATTCCAGCGCCATCGGCGCATCGTCCGCATAGCGAATTCGGTTGAAGCGGAATACCGGCGTGCCGGGACTCAATCGAAGATGCAGCGCCTCTTCGGGCGTGACGGTGCCCCCCGCCCGCTTCAACCACACGCTGCGCGGCGTACGGCCGCGGGCGCGCATGTCCTCGGAAAACGACGTCAGCATGGCGAAATTCTTGTCGACGCGCGCGGAAACAAAGTTACCGGCGCCCTGCCTGCGCACCAACAATCCGTCGGCCACCAACCCGTCGAGCGCCTTGCGCACCGTGATGCGCGACACCGAGAAATCCGTGGCGAGGTCGCGCTCCGAGGGCAGCGCATCGTCGGGCCCGAGAAGGCGGCTGTCGATCGCCTTGCGCAGCGCCCGCTGCAGCTCTTGGTACAGCGGCAGATTGCCGCGACCGTCCAGCGGGCCGACTGCTTTGGCGAGTGAGGTCATGGGGTTGAATCGTTCTTCCGGTATGTCTTCAGTCATTGGGACAATACCAAACAAATACCACTTTTAGAACAACAACCCACGACATTGTTTTATAACCTATTAATTTTTCGGACAATTTAGGAAAAAATAATGTATTTATTACACGGCACTAGCAGATTTACACAATTGGTACTATATTGGGTCTTAACTGGTGTGGGC
>JBARBX010000809.1:0-7256 GCA_049793535.1 Steroidobacteraceae bacterium
CTGCCCAAGACCAATGTCGGCAAGATCCTGCGCCGCGCGCTGCGCGACGAATTACGCGCCGCCGCCGCCCACTCCGCGCCCGCTTGATGGTTCTACGCATGCGTCTCACGGGTGACCATGAATGGTCACCCAGGGCTTGCGCGGAGCAGGGACTGCGCAGCGCAATGCGATGCGGCCCCGCCTTTAATTGCCAATCCCGGCGCGGAGCGCCTTAACAAGAGTAACTTCGCACCGTCTCCACCAGCAGCGCGACGCGCTCCGGGTCGACGTCCGGTGTGATGCCGTGTCCCAGGTTGAACACATGTCCGGCGCCCTCGCCGTAGCTCGCGAGCACACGCAGAGTCTCCGCGCGCAAAATCTCGGGCGGCGCAAACAAGGCTGAAGGATCGAGATTCCCCTGCAAGGCGACCCGGCCTTCGACGGCTTGGCGCGCCGTCGAAAGGTCGGTGGTCCAATCGACCCCCACCGCGTCGCAGCCTATGCCGGCGATCTTCTTGAGCCAGGCGCCGCCGCCCTTGGTGAAGACGATGTTGGGCACCCGCCGGCCGTCGGACTTGCGCGTCAGCGCGTCCACCACTTCGGCCATGTAACGCAGCGAGAATTCCTCGTATTGCGCCGGCGTGAGGACTCCGCCCCAGGTGTCGAACAACATGACGGCCTGCGCGCCGGCGGCAATTTGCGCGTTCAAGTACAAAATCGTCGCCTTGGCGAGAATTTCGAGCAAGCGATGCAGATCCCGCGGCGCCTCATACATCATGCGCTTGATCCGGCCGAAGGTCTTGCTGCCGCCCCCTTCCACCATGTACGTCGCCACCGTCCATGGACTCCCTGCAAAGCCGATGAGCGGCACGCGGCCGGCCAGCTCGCGGCGCACCAGCGCCACGGCGTCGATGACGTACTTAAGGTCCTGCCCCGGATCCGGCACGCCGAGCCTGGCGATGTCGGCGGCGCAGCGCACCGGGCGCTCGAACTTCGGTCCCTCGCCGGCCTCGAACTCGAGGCCGAGATTCATCGCGTGCGGAATGGTGAGAATGTCCGAGAACAGGATGGCGGCATCCAACGGGTACCGGTCGACCGGCTGCAGCGTGATCTCGCAGGCGATGTCGGGAGTGGTGCACATGGCGAGGAAACCGCCCGCTCGCTCGCGGGTCGCCCGGTACTCCGGCAAGTAGCGGCCCGCCTGGCGCATGAGCCATATCGGCCGGCGCGGCGTGGGTTCCCGCAGCAGGGCTCGCAGCAGCAAGTCGTTATTCAGGGTGGCGCTCATGGGGGTCCTGCGCTCAGGTGCGCTCGCTCGGCTCGAACAAGCGGCGGTGTTCGAGAATGGCATAGCGATCCGTCATGCCCGCGATGTAGTCCGCCACGGCGCGGGCGCGCCCCGCCGGCCCCCGCGCCGATTCCAGCCGCGCACCCGTCGCTTCGTGCTCGTCGGGCATCAGCGATGGGTCGTTGAAGAAGACGTCGAACAGCTCGCGCATCACGCGCTGCGCCTTGGCGGTCATACGCCGCACCTTGTAATGCTTGTAGACGTGCTCCCGCAGGAATGCCTTCAGGGCATGGTTGAGTTCGCGGGTACTGTCGCTGAAGCCGATCAACGGCCCCGGGTGCGCCCTGACTTCGGCGATCGAGCGCACCCCGGAACTCTCGAGCCGCAGCGCCGAGGAGTCGATCAAATCGGTGACCAGATGATTGATCATCCGGCGCAGAATCTCATACACCTGGCGCCGCCCCGCGAGCGAGGGATACTTTGCCTTGACCTGCGCGTGATATTGGCGGAACAGAGGTACCGCCAGCAGTTCATCCACCGTGATCAGCCCGGCACGGATGCCGTCCTCCACGTCGTGGTTGTTGTAGGCGATCTCGTCGGCGAAGTTCGCGAGTTGCGCTTCGAGTCCGGGCTGCTGTCGATTGATGAAGCGTTCGCCCAGCTCGCCGAGCAGCATCGCATTGTTGTGGGAGCAGTGTTTCAGAATTCCCTCGCGGCATTCGAAGGTGAGGTTCAGCCCGTCAAAATCCGCGTAGCGTTCCTCCAGCTCGTCGACCACCCGCAGCGACTGCAGATTGTGCTCGAAGCCGCCGTAATCCTTCATGCATTCGTTCAGCGCATCCTGTCCGGCATGCCCGAAGGGCGTATGTCCCAGGTCGTGGGCCAGGCAAATCGCTTCGGACAGAACCTCGTTCAGATCGAGCGCCCGGGCGATCGTGCGCGCGATCTGCGCCACCTCGAGCGAGTGCGTCAACCGCGTCCGGTACAGATCGCCTTCGTGATTGACGAACACCTGGGTCTTGTAAACCAGCCTGCGGAACGCGGCCGAGTGGACGATGCGATCGCGGTCCCGTTGATATTCCGAACGGTAGGCGGGCTTCGGCTCGGGGTAACGGCGGCCGCGCGAATGCTCCTCGAGCGCGGCATAGCTGGCCGGAGCGCTCACCCGAACGACTCCGCCAAGGCGGCATCGAGCGCCGCTTGGCTGTAATCGGACGTCACGATGGCACGGCCCAGCTTTTCGAGAAGCACCAGGCGCACTGAACCCGCGAGCACTTTCTTGTCCATTTGCATCAGTTCCAGAATCTTGGCGGCCCCGACCCGCGGCGGCTCGATGGGCAGTCCGGTCTTTTTCAGGGCCTCGCGCACCCGGTCCCTGATGGCCCCGTCGATCAACCCCAAGCGTTGCGACAAATTCGCGGCGACCAGCATCCCCAAGGCTACGGCCTCGCCGTGCAGGTAAGTCTCGTACGCCGTGGCCGCCTCGATGGCGTGCCCAAAGGTGTGCCCGAAGTTCAAGATCGCCCGCAGGTTCTGCTCGCGCTCGTCCCTGGCAACCACCGTCGCCTTGATTTCGCAGGACCTGCCGATGGCGTAGGTCAGCGCGTCGATATCCCGGGACAGCAGTTTCGCGAGGTTGTGATCCAGCCAGTCGAACAGCAGGGGATCCCAGACACAGCCATACTTGATCACCTCGGCAAGGCCGGCGCGCAGCTCCCGGTCGGGGAGCGTGGCCAGGGTATCGAGGTCCGTGATCACCCCGAGCGGCTGATAGAAGGCGCCGATCAAATTCTTGCCGCCCGAATGATTGACGCCGGTCTTGCCCCCGACCGACGAATCGACCTGGGCGAGCAGCGTCGTCGGCACCTGCACATAGCCGATGCCGCGCTGATAGCAGGCCGCGGCGAAGCCCGCGATGTCGCCCACCACTCCGCCCCCCAAGGCCAGAACCGCGGCGTCCCGATTCATCTTCTTCGCGACCAGCGCGTCGAACACCCATCCTGCGGTTTGCAGAGTCTTGTGCTGCTCCCCGTCGGGCAAAATGCACTCGGCCACCCTTCTTCCGGCGAGCCCCGACGTCAATTTCCCGAGGTACAGGCGCGCGACGGTGGCATTGGTCACGACCAGCGTGTCGCGGGCGCGAATATGGGCGTCCAGCACCTCGCGATCGGCCAACAGCCCACAGCCTATGACGATGGGATAGCGCGAGTGTCCGACGTCGACCTGAAGCGTTTGCACGGCTCGATTATACGAACTTAGCGCCCCGAAACACGAAGGAGATGGCGGCGACGGCGGGCATGGGCCCTAGCGGGCCGGCGCCCGCCGCAGCTCGTGGTAAATCTCCTCGGCCACCAACTGCACCCGCCGCCCGTCCGTGGAGACCGTGAAATCGGCGATTTCGGCATACAGCAGGGCACGCCGCTGCATCAACTCCTGAAGCTTTTGCTCGGGATCGACGTCGTTCAGCAAAGGCCGGTGTCGCGCGTGCCGCGTGCGTTCGAGCTGCTGGTCGATCGAGGTTGCGAGATAGACGACCACGCCGCGCTCTGCGAGCAGGCGGCGATTCTCCTCCTCGATCACCGCGCCGCCCCCGGTCGCCAGCACCACCGACTCGAGGCGAGTCAGCCGATCGATGGATTCCTTCTCGCGAACCCTGAATCCGGGCTCGCCCTCCTTCTCGAAAATGAATGCGATATCGACCCCGGTCCTCGACTCGATGTCCGCGTCGCTGTCGTGGAAGGTGAAGTGCAGCATGCGCGCGAGATGCCGGCCGACGGCGGTTTTGCCCGACCCCATGGGGCCGATGAGGAAGATGTTTGCCTTGCCGAGCATCGTTGCATTTTGTACGGTTTGACCCGCGGAAGGCAGGGAATTCGCGCGATATGGGGCGCGGCTAAATGGAGAAACCGCCCTGAGGGCGGTTTCTCCGGGCGCGGGAAGGATCCTTGAGATCAGTACAGATTCGATCCCTCGCGCAATATCTTCGGCGTGATGAAGATCAACAGTTCGGTCTTGTTGTTGATTTTTATCGTGCTCTTGAACAGATTGCCGAGCACCGGGATGTCGGCGAAGAACGGCACCTTGTTGGCCGACGTGGACTTGGTGGTATCGAGAATGCCGCCGAGCACCACGGTCTGGCCGTCGTTGACCAGCACCTGGGTGATGATCTGCCGTGTGTCGATCGAGGGGACCGAGCCGCCGGTGGCGCTCGTCACCTGCTGGCCGACGGAGTCGTCGGAGACGTCGAGGTCCAAAATCACGCGGTTATCGGGCGTGATCAGCGGAGTGACCTTGAGAGACAGCACGGCGTTCTTGAACTGAGTCGTCGTGGCGCCGCTCGAGGCCGATTCCTGGTACGGGATCTCCACACCCTGCATGATGGTGGCCTGCTTCTGGTTCGCGGTGATGATGCGGGGCGAGGATATGACCTCGCTCTTGCCTTCGTTCTGCGCCGCAGACAGCTCCAGGTCGAGCAAATGCTTGCCGGCGAGCAGCGACACGCCGATGCTGCCGTTGGTGTTCGCCGCAGGCAGGTTCACCTGGTAGCGGTTGGTCAAGGTGGGAAAGTTGATGAATCCCGAGGGTGCCGTGGTCGACGGCGGAAACGCCGAACTCAGCATGGAATCGGTGCCCACATTCGTGCCCGAGACCGTCAGCAGGCTGCTTGGCCCGGTGGTGGTGAAGCCAGATACCCCCAGGCGCGCGCCCAGATCGCGCTCGAAGGTATCGCTCACGATCACGATGCGCGCCTCGATCAGCACCTGCTTGACGGGAACGTCGAGGGTTTGCACCAGACGCCGGATATCGGCCAGTTTGTCCGGCGTGTCCTGCACCAGCAAGGTATTGGTGCGCTCGTCGACGGACAGGCTGCCGCGCGGCGACAGCATGGAGTCCTTGGCATTCGTGGACTTGATCAGCTTCTGCAGATCCGTCACCTTCGCATAGTTGACCTGCATGAATTCGGTGTGCGTCGGCGACAGTTCCTGAACTTCCTTGCGCGCCGCGAGCTCGGCCTTTTCACGCGACGCCAGTTCCGCCGTCGGACCGATGATGATGACATTGTCCTGGCGGCGCTTGTCCAAACCCTTCGTGCGCAACACGATGTCGAGCGCCTGATCCCAGGGCACGTTCTGCAGCCGCAAGGTCAGATTGCCCGTCACCGAATCGCTGACGACGATGTTCTGGCCGCTGGTGTCGGCCAGCAGCTGCAATACCGAACGCACGTCGATATCCTGGAAATTCAACGTCAAGCGCTCGCCGGTGTATTCCTTCTTCTCCTCGGTGTTGGCGCGCTTCAGCGAAGGCTTGATCTCGATGGTGTACTGGTTGTCGGATTGATAGGCGAGCTGCTCGAAGTCGCCCTGCGCGCTGATCACCAGCCGTGAGCTGCCCTCCACCCGCAGCGCGTCGACGGTTTGCACCGGCGTCGCGAAGTCCATCACGTCGTAGCGCCGCATGAGGTTCTTCGGCATCAACGTGCCGGCAAAATCGACGACGATCTGATTGCCTTCCTGGCGCACGTTGACCGGGGTGCGCGGATCGGTCAGCTGTACGATCACCCGCCCGGTGCCGTCGGCGCCGCGGCGAAAGTCGATGGTGCGGATGCTGCGTTCGACCGGGGTAGCGGCCTGAGCGGACCCTGCCCGCGCCTGCACCTGCGCCGGCTGGACGGCCGCGGCGCCGGGCTGATTGCCGAGCGTGACGGTGATGTTGTCGCCGTCGACCTTGGTGGTGTACGGCATCAAGGAGTCGACATTGACGACCACGCGGGTGCGTCCGTTGGCTTCCGCCGCGAGCACCGTATCGACTCCGCCGGAGCGCACGTCGAAGCGGCGCGTCGCGAGCGCGAGCGTGGTGTTGGGCAGGTCGAACGCAATGCGCGCCGGCTTGTCGATGGTGAACGGCAGGGGCTCGGGAGCCGGGCCGCTCAGGTGCAGTTTCAGCAGCACTTGTTGACCCGAGGTCTGAACGTCGATCGACTCGAGCTTGAGCGGATCATCGGCACGCGCCGTGAAGCTGATTACGCCCAGTGCGAGCAGCGCCGTCGCGCCGATCATCGCCGTTCTTGTCTTGATTCTAGTCATGCTCTCTTCTCCCTGGGGCCTCAATCGGACAATGCCAATGAGGCCGGTCGCTCGATATAGCCGCCGAGACCATCCGGTATGATTTCGACGAGGCTAATTTTCCCACCGGTTATTTCTGTCACTTTGCCGTCGTTCTGCCCGAGGTAGTTGCCCGGCTGAACCTTGTGGACCAGTCCGTCTTTGGACTGGACCAGGCCGTAGAAATTGCTGCCTACCTTGAAGGTGCCCACCATCTTCAGCGTGTCGAGCGAAAAGTTCTCGAGAAATTCGCGGTTGCGCCGCGAACTTGGCCGCAAGTTCGCCTGGCCGGTGCTCGAGCCCTGCGGCTGGAACGGCGAGCGCAACTTTCCGGCGCTGTACACGTAGGTTTCGTAGGGCTTCACTTCCGGCAGCGCCTGAATGCGCCCGCCGGGCTTTTTCTTCGTGTCGGCGATCCATTTCTGCAGATCCGATTGCCCGCCCGAGCAGCCGGCCAGGATGAGGCCTGTGAGCACGGCGAACACCGCGCCCGCGTTGCGCAAGTTTCTCACGTCGCGCCTCCCATCTTCTTCTTCGCCGGATGCGCGCCGCCTTCGTCCTCGATGTAGCGGTAGGTCTTGGCGGTCACGTCCATGGTCAAATTGTCGTAGTTGCCCTTGTCCACCGGCGCAATCTGGATGTCGTGCAGCGTGACGATGCGCGGCAACGCGGCGATGCCGCTGACGAAGTTGCCGAAGTCGTGGTACGTGCCGACCAGTTTGATCTTGATCGGCAGTTCGGCGTAGAAGCCGTTGCTCTTCTCGCTGCCGGGTTGAAAGAGTTTCTCTTGCAGGCCCGCGGCCAGGCCGGTCTGGGAAATATCGACCAGAAGATTCGGCACTTCGGTCTTGCCGGGCAATTGGCGCAGCATGGCGCCGAAGCTGCGC
>JBARBX010000810.1:0-3903 GCA_049793535.1 Steroidobacteraceae bacterium
AAGCCACCCCGGACATGCGCGCCAAGGCCATGGGC
Organism: Steroidobacteraceae bacterium; assembly: GCA_049793535.1. GTDB lineage: Bacteria > Pseudomonadota > Gammaproteobacteria > Steroidobacterales > Steroidobacteraceae > Bog-1198. Next base: position 36 of record JBARBX010000810.1, read on the forward strand.
GCCGGCGCGAAATTTCTCATCTCCAAACCCTTCACGCCGGAATCGTTCAAAGAACAGCTCGGCGCCCATATTCGCTGAAACGCTGACACGTACTCAAAGGAACCTTATGGCGACCGCCTACCCCATGCCGGATGCTCCCAAAGTCATTCAGTTGCTGGGACTACTATTCGACGGGCTGGATGTGAAGCTCGGCGGCACCTTTGACCATTCGCCCGCGGGGGGTGCGTGGTTCGGCGTGTTCGTCGCCGATAGCGGCGAGCCCGTGGCATTGTGCGGTGCGGACTCGAATCTCGCCGCGAACATGGGCGCTGCCTTCTCCCTGTTGCCGGTCGGGGTGGCCAAGGATGCCGCCAAAACCAAGGAACTCACCCAGGTCATGATCGACAACGTGCGCGAAATCATGAATATCTGCACGCGCCTGGTGATGGACGCCTCGTCGCCGCATCTGAGGCTGGAACAGATCTATCAGACCAAGTCCCTGCCCGCGCCGGCGGCGGCTCTGCTGGGCGCGCCGAAGAACCGCCGCGAATTCCAGTTGCAATTGCCCAAGTACGGCGGAGGGGTGCTCAGCATCGTCTCGGTTTGATCTCATCGGCGAAAGTGCGCCGTGGTCCACGCTTTTCCCATCGCGCCTCACGCTTCCTAAAGATCGCACTGCAAAAGCCGATAGACGCCTAATGAGCTGAGATTTGCAGGCAAATCATTAGATAACGGAGACGACGATGCGAACAATGACAACGATTTTCCTAGCGGCATTCTTTTTGGGCGCGCTGCCGCTGAACGCTGCGACCGCCGCGGCACCCAGCAAGGACGAGGTCGTGGCGGTGGTGAAAAAGGCCGTTGAGTACTACAAGGCCAACGGCAGGGAAAAGGCGCTCGCCGAATTCAACAACCGAGACGGCCTGTTCGCCAAGGGCGAGGACTACGTCGATGTGCACGACCTCAACGGCGTGTGTGTGGCGCACCCGATTTCGCCCGCCAAAGTCGGTCTCAATCGCCTGGATCAATCCGACTCGGCCGGCAAGTTCTACGTGAAAGACCTGGTCGAGGCCGCCAAGAGCAAACCGTCCGGATGGATCGACTACGTGATGAAGAATCCCACCACCGGGAAACTCGAGAACAAGACTGCCTATTGGGAAGCGCATGACGGGCTGATCTTCAAGGCCGGGACGTACACGCAATAGCCTGGCAATTGGCGAAGACGGCGCGTCGACTCACCGATAAGGCTAACAAAATGAAATCGATCGGCGACTTCTCCTTGCGTTGGCAGATGCTGCTTGCGCCGCTGCTGCTGATACTGGCCGTTCTTATCATCGAAGCGGTCAACTATCGGCAGCAGACCGGCGTGGATACGACCACGACGCGCCTGTTCAATGAGACCGTGCGCCGCCTGACGGCGCTCGATGAGGCGGATGCGTTCGCTCTCGACATCAATGGCCGGATGTTCCGCGCGATGACATTGGTGCAGAACGGCGCGCCTCCGAAGATCGTGCGCACCCTGGTGGATTCTCTACCGAGCGACCTCGCCAAGCTGGGCGACGAGCTGGGCGCAGTCGCGCAACGCGCCGGCGAGAGCGGCCACGAGGCCGAAGCCAAGAAAATTGCCGATCTTGCGGGCAAGTACCGCAAGTCCGGCGGCGAGTTTTCGAAAGTTCTGTTCGTCGATGCCAGCGTCGCGGTCGACTATGCCACCTCGGCGGGCGCGTTCTTTCAGGACTTGCACGGCATTCTGCGGTCCCTGTCGAAATCCTACGACGAGGCCTCCGCGGCCGAGTTTGCGGGAATCAAGACCGACGCGGCGCACGCCATGCACCTCTCGGCCATCGGCTGCCTGTTGGCCGTCGTTGGCGGCCTCGCGGTCAGCCTGTGGCTGGCACGCTCATTGACTGCGCCGCTGGTGGAATTGACGCGGGTGGTGGTGCAGCTCGCGCGCGCCGATTGGTCGGTCACCGTTCCCTACGCTGCACGCGGTGATGAAGTCGGGCGCATGGCCCGCGCGGTCAACGTATTCCGCGACAACGGGCTGGAAAACGAACGGCTCAAGCGAATCGAAGAGGAGGGGCGCCAGCGGGCGCTCGCACAGCAGGCCGCGGAACTCGACCGGGAACGGGCCGAGCAGGCGCGCATGGCCCACGAGGCGGAGCGGGCCCGGGATCTGTCCGACATGACCGTGCGATTCGATACCACCGCCCATCAGGTGCTCGGCACCTTCGCGAGCTCGTTCGCCACCCTGCAGGAGACGGCCGCCGCGATGGGTTCGGCCGCCGACGCCACGCGCAGCCGCGCCGACGGAGTCTCACAGGCGGCCGTGGAAGCCTCGAACAATGTGCAAAGCACCGCCGCCTCCATCGAACAACTCGGCGAGTCGATCGCCGCCATCTCGGAGCAGGTGCGCACCTCCTCGACCATGGCCGCGGCCGCGACTCGCGATGCCGACGCGCTCAACAACACGCTGCACTCGGTGAAGGCCGCGGCAATGGAAATCGGCTCCGTGCTCGACTTCATCAAGTCGGTTGCCAGCCGCACCAGCTTGCTCGCGCTCAACGCCACCATCGAAGCGGCGCGCGCCGGCGCGGCCGGCCGCGGCTTCGCCGTGGTGGCCAACGAGGTCAAGGCCCTCGCCACCCAGACCAAGCAGGCGACCGACGGGGTCACGTCCAAAGTGGAGCGCATCCAGACGCTGTCCGGCGACGCCGCCGGCGCCGTGGTCTCGATCGCGGAGACCATCCGCTCGCTGAGCAGCAGTTCCGCATCCATTTCCAATGCGGTGTCCACCCAGACCGCCGGCATGCGCGACATCGGCAAAACGGTGCAGTCCGCGGCCGACTTCACTCGCCGGGTCAGCGATCAAATACAAGAGGTCAAGGACACGGCCACTCAGACGGGGCAGGCCGCCGACGGCGTGCTGCATGCCTCCGCCGACCTGGCGCAGCAGACGGATCGCTTGAAGTCCGAGGTATCGGGCTTTCTGAGCGCGGTGAACTCGGGAGCAGCCCGGGAGGGGACGACATTGAAGATGGGCGATCGACGCGTGGCCGTTTAGTGAACGGCGCGCACACGAACTGGAGCCGAGGATCCTTGGAGACTGCAATGAACATTCGCAATTCGGTCGGCGCGCGCCTGATGCTCGCCTTTGCCGGCGTGATCATCGTCTTCGGCGCCGCGGTGGCCTTGAGCATCGCCCGGCTGGCCGCCTTCAACACAACCATGGCCTCGATTACCGGTCCCGACACCGCCAAGGTCGAATTGGCGACCGACTGGCTGGACGCCATTTCGGAATCGATGCGCCACACCCGCAACATGCTGATCATGGACGACAAGGCGCAGATCCAGGCAGAGATGGACAAGGTACGTGACTTGTCCGAGAACGAGACCACGTACGCGGACGCATTGACGACCCTGGTGGCGTCGGTCGAAGGCAAGGCGCTGCTCAAGGCGACGCTCGAAGCGCGCGCTCTGCTCATGCCGCTCAACGAGGAGTATTTGCGGGAGATCCAAGCGGGAGACTTCAAGGCCGCCAAGGAGACGCTGCTGCAGCGGTCGCGCCCCGCGCAGCTGGCGCTGATCGAGGCTCTGCAAAAGCTGAGCGACCACCAGCGGGCGAAAATTCACCTCAAGGGCGAGCAACTCGAGGCCGTCTACCATGCCACTCGCACCCTCCTGATCAATCTCTCGCTGGCGGCGGTACTGGTGGCCTGCGTACTGGCCTTCCTGATCACGCGCGGCATTCGCAAGCCGCTCCTCCAGGTGATTGCGCACTTCCAAGAGATTCGCGCGGGGAACTTCATGGGCCGCATCGAGGTTAAATCCCGGGATGAGATCGGCCAGGTGCTCGAGGCCCTCAAGTTGACGCAGCAGACTCTGCGGG
>JBARBX010000811.1:0-2043 GCA_049793535.1 Steroidobacteraceae bacterium
ACTTCGAGGTTGGGAAGGCCATGGACTCCCAGAAGCGAATCGAAGACCTGCTAGATTTTGCGATCACTCACGGCGGCGCCCGCTATGCGGAGCTCTACGACCGAGGCCGCAGTGTCCGCAGCGTGTATGGATCGTCGGATATCAAGGCGGCACGTTCCACGGATTTGAGGTTTGGCGAAGGGGGTGACGGCATTTACTTCGTGGTACGGCCAATCGAGCACGCGTTCCATCGCGCCGAATTACGCTTGGGCTTCGACGAGCAGCCCATTCAGGAGAGAATTCAGCTCGCACTGACTCGAATGATTTGGCTGCTGGCCGGATATCTGGCCGTGGCGATCGCCATCGCCATCATTCTGAGTTATCGCCTGTCGCGCCCAATCCAACGCTTGCAGGCCGTCTCTCGCGCCATCTCCTCCGGCGACTACACGCGAGCGCTCAACGTCAACACCGGCATTCGCGAACTGCATGAATTGGCGGTGGATCTCGAAGCCATGCGCCGTGAACTGGTAGGTGTGAACGACAGGCTCGAGGCGAAGATCAAGGAAAAGGAAATATCCGAGGTCAGGCGCGAGGAATTGCAGAAGCAACTACGGCATCGGCAAAGACTGGAGACGGTGGGTACGCTCGCGAGCGGTATAGCTCATGAGATCAACAACGTGCTGGTTCCCATCATGCTTTTTACCGACACGGCACTGCAGGATCTGCCGTCATCCGCTGCGCCTCGCGCGAATCTTGAGCGAGTGCTCGCGGCCGCGCGCCGCGCGAAGGATATCGTGAAGAAGATTTTGACATTCAGCCGGGAGCTGGGCGAGGCGAAGCTCGCGCTCATTGACCTGCGAGAGGTGGTGGCCGAGGCCCTACACCTTTTTTCCGTGCTTGCCCCTCCGACCATCGAGATACGCACGGAAATCGGCGAATCCATTCCATTGGTGAGAGCCGACGCCACGCTCGCAGCGCAGTTGCTGATAAACCTGTGCACCAACGCCTACCAGGCGATGGAGGGCACGGGAGGCATGTTGACGATTGGTCTGCGATATCAAGATCACGCCGATGAACCCGGGATTCCGCGGCCGCGCGTCGAATTGTGGGTTCGCGACACGGGACGGGGAATGGACTCGGCCACGGTCGAGCGCATATTTGAGCCGTTCTTTACCACGCGTTCCGTTGGACAAGGCGCAGGACTCGGGCTTTCCGTGGTCCATGGCATCGTAGAGAGTTTCGGTGCTAGCATTGCCGTCGACTCGAAGATTGGAGTGGGGACCACGTTTCGAGTGTTTTTCCCGGCTGTGGCCCGCCTCGAGGCAATTGGCGATGCAACGGCTCTGGTGGTGTGAGGCGAAGATGCAAAACATTCTGGTAGTCGACGATGAGCCGGACGTGCGCGATTCGGTTAAATTTGTGCTCGATCGCGCGGGATATTCGGTCCGTACCGCCGAGAGCGCAATGGACGCGCTTGCCGAACTTGCGCGCAACCCGACTGATCTCGTCATTACCGATATCATCATGCCGCAGATCAACGGCGTGGAAGCGATCGAATCGATTCGCAAGGCGTTCCCCTCGGTGCGCATAATCGCCATTTCCGGAGGCGGTAATTTCGGCGTCACGGATTACCAGCCAACGGCAATAACGACCACCGCCTATCTTGCATCGGCCGAGAAGGCGGGGGCACATCTAGTCCTCACCAAGCCGTTCGAGACCGTTGAGTTGATTCGATCAGTCGAACAAGTTCTCGGCGTCGGCCACGCGTGAGGGGAACCTATGAAGTCGTACCTGCTTGCATTTTTGCTCGCTGCCCTGCCTGCGGCAATTTGGGCCCAGCAGACGGATCCATGTGCTGGATTGGCGGGTTCTGCCTTAGGTCAGTGCCGGGGTGATCAGCAGAAACGTCAACAGCAGCAGCTGGAGCAGCAGATGGAGCAACAGCAACAACAGCTTCGGCAACAACAGGAGCGACAGAACCAACTAGCCGAACAACAACGTCAGATGCAACAGCAATTGGAAAACATGCGGCTTCAAAACGAGCTTCTTCAAAAGCAATTGGAG
>JBARBX010000812.1:0-12262 GCA_049793535.1 Steroidobacteraceae bacterium
CGGTCGAACAGCCGCGCATGCACCTGCGCCGGGTAGCCGCCCCCCTGCTGGCCGGCCAGCAAAAAGACGGTGACCGCGTATTTGTCCACCTCGGCCTGAGTCTCGAGCTCCAGCAGCGACACCGGCAGGTCGCGGTCCAGCCGCCAGGTCGAATACACGAAGTGGCTCACGCCCTCGAGCGCCGTGCAGTAGTCGGCGAGATTGCCTTCAGTCAGGGCGCCGACCGGGTCCGCGCCCTCGAGCCGGCGCAGCAAGCCCGCATCCAAGTAGAGTGAGACCGCGGCGCCGTCCGGCGTTTCCGCCAGCAGCAGTTCCTCTTCCGTGGCGCGGGCAATCAGGCCCGGAGCCAGGCCCTTGAGGGCGCGGCGATCCGTGACCAGGAAATCGTAGACATCGTAGTCCAGGTCGACGTCGTAGAGACGTTCGAGCAGCAACTGTAGGCCGTGCAGAACCATCGCGGGCTCAGTGCTCGAGGCGCGCCCCGCCTGCGGTGACCGGTTGCACGCCGAGCTGCTTGAGCAGCCCATGCGCGCGCGCGCTGCCCGTCTTCATCCATATTTCGTACAGGCGCAGAATGTCCGCATCGCTGTGCCGATAGGAGGTCTCGCTGATTTCGTTCAGCGCATCGACCAGCCGCTGAAACTTCTGCGCGAGCTGCGCGTAGATCGCCGCGACGCAGCGCCCGGACACGGAGCGCTGCATGCTGTCCGCCAGCGAGCTGTACGCGTTCCCGCCCATCGCGATGTGATAGTCGATGTCGATCAGCTTGCGCGCGAAGCTGCGCGCGAAGAACCCGGCGACGAACAGCGAGACGTCGCCCAAGCGCTGCAGGCCGCGCTGCCGCGCCTGGGGGCTGGGCGCCTCGAGGGCGTCGGAGAGCATATGCGCCAGCGGCCGGATGCGCAGACCCTCCGGCGTGCGCTCGTACAGCGCGTCCGCGCGCGAGAACATGGTGAGCAGGTTGACCACGTACTGCTCCGCCTGCTCGTCGATATCCAGGTGTTGGTGCACACTCGCGGCGTGGAATGCGTCGCGAAAGAACTCGCGCAAGGAACTTACGGCTACAAGAGACCCCGCAGTGACTGCTTGCATGCTCGGCATCCTTTTTCGGCTGATACCAGCCTATCGACAACGCTACGCGCAAGTGAAGGATAAAAGCGCGAACTGGTGCCGGAAAATGCCTATATTTGCAGGGGTTTTCGTATCAGCAGTCGACGCCCGCGGCTGCCAAGTGTGCCGTGCCTCTCATTGGTGCCACACGATCTCGGCGAGGCTCGTTATGGTGCGCGCCGGCGGCAGAAAATGCGCCGGCCACTGGCGCGCGGCGCGGTTGATCCACACCGCCTGCATGCCGGCTTGCCGCGCGCCGACCACGTCCGTCAGGGGATCATCGCCGATGTGCAGCACCCGCGCGGCTTCGACGCCGGCCTCCCGCGCGAGCCGCGCGAAGATGCGCGCATCGGGCTTGGCGCAGCCCGCGGCTCTCGCGGTGATGTGGCCGGCGAACAAGTCCGCGATTCCGCAGCGGCCGAGATCCGCGTTGCCGTTGCTGAGAGCGTAGAGAGGGTAGCGCGAACGCAGACGGATCAGCGCCGGCCGCACATCGTCGTACAATTCGACGCGATTGCGCGCGCTCAGGAACACTTCGAGCGCCTGGTCCGCGAGCGACTCCGCGTGACCCGCCGCGGCGAACAGGTCCTGGAGCGCGCGGTGGCGCAGAAAAGTCAGATCGTGGCCCTGCTCCGGGAAGCGCTCGCTCAACGAAGCGCGCTGCGCCCGCATCGATTCGACGCTGTGGCCGCTCACCGTCCGCGGATAGCGCTCGCGCAGCCACAAGAAGAGATCCGCCTCGGCGGCCGCGATGACGGGAGCCACCGGCCACAGCGTGTCGTCCAAATCGAAACTCAATACCAGCGGTGCGCTCATCCGCGCATTCTGGCGCAACTCGGCCCGCGATTTCGCGCATTCCGGCGTTCTCGCGCTACAATTCGCCCACGCACCTCCCAATGAGAACATCCCAAATGGTTGCCGATCGCTCAATTGCCTTGCTCGCTTTACTTGCCCTCGGCGGCGCGTTCACTGCCGCGGCCGCGGCCGCCGACCTGCCGCAACCTTTCACCGTGCAAGACCTGGTGCGCCTCGAGCGCATTTCGGAGATTGCCGCATCGCCCGACGGCAAGCGCGTGGCCTATACGCTGCGCACCACCGACATGGAGGCCAACAAGGGACGCACCGGTATATGGCTCGCGGACACCGGCAAGCGTGCCGGCCCGGCACTGCGGCTCACCGACCTGGGTGCCAACTCGAGCAGCGCGGAGTGGAGCGCCGACGGCCGATTCATTTATTTTCTCTCGAACCGCAGCGGCTCCACGCAGGTGTGGCGGGTTTCCGCCGGCGGCGGCGTACCGGGAGCCGACGCGCTCCAGGTCACCAATCTGCCGCTCGACGTCGGCACTTTTCGAGTCTCGCCCACGGGCGACCGCATCGTGGTGAGCGTCGAGGTGTATCTGGATTGCGCGGATTTCGCCTGCACCAAGCAGCGGCTGGACGCGGTCGCGCACTCCGTGGCCGGCGGCGTTTTGTACCATCAGTTGTTTCTGAGGCATTGGGACACCTGGAGCGACGGCCGGCGCTCCCAGCTATTTTCGATGACGCTCGATGACGTGGCGCGCGGCGCGCCCGTGAACCTCAGCGCCGGCATCGGCGATGTACCGGGCAAGCCCTTCGGCGGACGCGAGGACTACGCCTTCAGCCCGGACGGCTCGCAGGTCGCATTTTCCGCATGCGTCGCGGCCGGAGAGGCGTGGTCGAGGAACTTCGACATCTACGAGGTGGCCGCCGCGGGCGGCACCCCGCGCAACCTGACCGCGGACAATCCCGCCTGGGATGGCCATCCCGTTTTCTCGCCCGACGGCAAGCGGCTGGCCTACCTGGCGATGGACCGGCCGGGCTTCGAGTCGGATCGTTTCCACCTGGTGCTGCTCGACTTGAAGTCGGCGGTGAAGCGGCCGCTCACCCAGAACTGGGATCGATCGATCGGGAATTACGCGTGGGCGAACGACGGCAAGAGCCTGTTTGCCACCGCCGACCACCTGGGCCAGCGGCCGCTGTGGGCCATCGATGCCAATACCGGGCGGACCTCGGCGATCACCGGCGCCGGCGAAGTCGAGGATTTCACCGTGGGCCGCCGCCGGGTGTTCTATCTCTACAGCAATCTGGGGAAGCCGGCGGATCTCTACGCGGTGGGATTCGGCGGCGGCGCGCCCGCTCAGCTCACCCACTTGAACGAGGCACTGCTGGCACAGCATAAATTCGGCGACTACGAGCAATTCAGCTTCGCCGGTTGGAACGGCGAGAACGTTTTCGGCTATATCGTCAAGCCGCCGGATTTCAAGCCCGACCAGAAATATCCTGTCGCCTTCGTCGTCCACGGCGGACCGCAGGGCAGCTTCGCGAACTCCTGGAATTGGCGCTGGAACGCGCAGACTTTCGCGGCCGCGGGGTACGGCGTCGTCATGATCGATTTCCACGGCTCCACCGGATACGGTCAGGCGTTCACGGATTCCATCAGCGGCGACTGGGGCGGCAAGCCGTTCGAGGATCTGAAGCTCGGGCTGGCCGCGGCGCTCCAGCAGTATCCTTGGCTGGACGGCGATCACGCCTGCGCGCTCGGCGCTTCCTACGGCGGCTACATGATGAACTGGATTGCGGGCCAATGGCCCGATCGATTCAAGTGCATCGTCAGCCACGACGGCATTTTCGACAATCGCAGCATGTACTACTCCACCGAGGAGCTATGGTTTCCCGAATGGGAGAACGGCGGACCGGAATATCGCAACCCGGAAGCCTACGCCAAGCACAACCCCGTCGACTACGTGAACCGGTGGAAGGCGCCGACCTTGGTCATTCACGGAGGGCTCGACTATCGGGTGCCCCTGGCGCAGGGCATCTCGGTATTCACGGCGCTGCAGCGCCAGGGTATTCCCAGCGAATTTCTCTACTTCCCGAACGAGAATCATTGGGTGCTGAAGCCGGCCGACAGCGTGCAGTGGTATGACACCGTGCTGGAGTGGATGAATCGCTGGATTCGCACCGGTTCATAGCTCGACCGCGCGCCAGGCCGCCGGGTAGTTTTTGCCGAGCTGCATGATCCTTTGCAGCAGGAGGTCGTAGCTCAGGCCGGCGGTGAGCGCCGACTGGGCGAAGTCCTCGGCCGCCGAGATATTGGGATTGGCGTTCGCCTCCAGCACGAACAGTTCGCCGTCGGCGCGCAGCCGAAAATCCATGCGCGCGTACCCCGTCAGGTGCAGTGCGCGAAAAATGCGCTTCGATAGCTGCTCCAGCCGCGCCACGGTGCCATCCGGCAGCGCCTCGGCCGCGGCCGTGGTGATGCCGTAGCGCTTCTGATAGGCCCGGTCCCATTTGACCTTGCGGGTGGCGATCGCGGGCAGGCTCTCCGGCAGCGACCCGAAGGTCATCTCCCAGACCGGCAACACACGCAGGCGGTCGTTGCCGAGCACGCCCACGTAGAGTTCACGCCCCTCGATGTACTCCTCGACCAGGGCGTCCGAATGGGTCTGTTCGTGAATGAAGGCGATTCGCTCCGTCAATTGCTTGGCGTCGGCGACCACGGAGGCATGCGCGATGCCGAGCGAGGCGTCCTCGGTCGAGGATTTCACGAACAGGGGAAAACGCAGTTTCTTCGGGATGCGCGGCTTCTTGCCGCGCTGGAACACCATGAATTGTGGAGTGGGTACGCGATGGTAGGACAGAAGCTGCTTCGACAGCACCTTGTCCCGCGACAGCAGCATGCCGCGCGGATTGCAGCCGGTGTACGGCTGATGCATCAGCTCCAGGAACGCCACGACGTGCTGATCGTAGGTGACGATGCCGTCGAATTCCTCCAGCAGATTGAACACGATGTCGGGCTGCCAGTCGGTGATGGCGCCGCGCAATTCGGACAGGCTGTCGCCAACCCCTAAGGGCCGCACTTCATGACCCTCCGACTTCAAATGCGAAATGACGTCGTACTCGGTGCGCCACTCGTCGATCTCTTTCTCGGTGGAGCCCTTCAGCGAGTCCGGAGGCACGAGGGTCGCGTGCACCAGGACCAGCGCCCGCAGTTTCCTCACGGCGCCCCCCGAATCACGGCGCCCACCGAGTCACGGCGCCCACCGAGTCACGGCGCCCACCGGGTCACAGCGACACCCTGGGCAATTGGCGCTCCTCGTAGGACTCCGCGAGCCGCGCGATCACCCACAAAAGGTGCGTCTTGAGTTCCCGGCGCGATCCGCGCACGTATAGATTCAGCGAGTCGCAGCGCTCTATCATCAGACGCAGCACCTGATGCACCAGGTACTCACTGAACGCCCCGCTGCGCAGAATCTGCTGGCGCAGGGGATTGCGCAGTTCGCGCAGCACGGTTGCCGCCCTGGCGTGGGAGCGGGTGCGTGGCGCCGCGGTGAACACTTTGAGCAGCAATTCGTCGGCCCCGGAGCGGCGCGGCAGGCGGTAGCGCGCGAGTTTGCCCTCGTAGTGCTCGCGCAAGGTACCCGTCTCCTCCGTGACGTCCTCGACCGTACCGCGATCCAACACAATGGGCTTGGCATCGCCCAATTCCTTCGCCAGCGAGTCGATGTATTCGAGCTTGGCATAGGCCGGCCATCCGGAGTACTCGCGCCGCCAGGCCGAGTGCGGCTTGAGCCACACGGCGAAGGTTTCGGCGAAATCCTCGGTGGGGTGCGCCTGCGCGTACCAGGCGCCCAGGTGCTGCACGAAACGACGGCTTCCCGGCCGCGGACGGTAGGTGTCGGGGTAGGGCAGCGAAGCCGGTCCGAACACGGCGCGCCACCGGCCGCGGCGTCGCAATCGATAGGCTGAATCGATGGCGTGGCCGGCTTCGTGGCGCAGTATGCGCATCAGCCAATTGCGGTTGCCGCCTTCCGCCTCTCGCATGAAGCGCCGCTCGATGCTCATCAATCGCCGGTGCGCCAGATAGAAGGGAATGGCGATTCCGGGAATTCCATCCGGCGAGAACCATTCCTGCGCCAGCCAGTAGTGCGGCCGAAAGCGTATTCCGCGCATCTCGAGCTCGCGGTACAATCGCAGGATGGCCTCTTCCAATTCCGTGCCCTGTACCTTGAGCTTCAGATCGCAGAAACGCAGGCTGAGCAATTGATCGTCGGAGAGAGTCTCCCAGGCATATTGGGGCCTGCGCTGACGGCGCGAGCCGGCCGGTTTGCTACGGGATCGCAACATCGCGCGGCTCGAGGTCGCCCGCAAGCTCATCTTCTTCGGCTTCCGTCATGGGCAGTACGGTGCGCCGGCCGTCCAGGCCCGCGAAGTCGAACAGCGCCGGATCCGCGAGCTGGGATGAGGCGACGTTGCAAATGCCGGAGAAGATCGACTCGATGCGCCCGGGATGCTTCACCGCCCATTCGCGCAGCATGTTCTTCACCACCACCCGCTGCATGTTGGTCTGCGAACCGCACAGGGTGCAGGGAATGATCGGAAACTCCCTGGCGGCGGCATAGCGGGCGATCGACGCCTCGGTCACATAGGCCAGGGGCCGGATCACGATGTGGCGGCGATTCTCGCTCAGTAGTTTCGGCGGCATGGCCTTGAGGCGCCCGCCGAAGAACATGTTGAGGAACAGCGTCTCGACGATGTCGTCGCGATGATGGCCGAGCGCGATCTTGGTGATGCCGTTCTCGGCCGCAAATCGATACAGCGCGCCGCGGCGCAGGCGCGAGCACAGGCCGCACATCGTCTTGCCGTCGGGGATGACGCGCTTGACCACCGCATAGGTATTCTGTTCGATGATGCGGTACCTCACCCCCAGATCCTCGAGGTATCGAGGCAGGACCTCGGCCGGAAACCCCGGCTGTTTTTGATCGAGGTTGACCGCCGTGATGTCGAACCTCACCGGTGCGCTGCGCTGCAGGCTCAGGAGAATGTCGAGCAGCGTGTACGAGTCCTTGCCGCCGGACAGGCAGACCATGACGTGGTCGCCGTCCGCGATCATCGCAAAGTCGGCAATGGCCTTGCCCACCGAACCGCGCAGCGCCGCCTGCAGCTTCTTGAAATTGTTGGATGGATGCTTCACGGCACCTCGAGGTATTTCGCTTCCAAGTAGCGTAAGTAAGCGGCCGCGGTCAGCGGCTTGTCCGTGGCCTGCTTGATCAGATCCTGGACCGGCAATCGGGCGCCGACGCCATGCACATTGTCGCGCAGCCAATCCATCACTCCCGCGAATTGACCCGCCCCGATTTCCTCGTCCAGCGACGGACGCGCGGCGCGCATGGCTTCGTAGAGCTGGCCGGCGATGACGGCGCCGAGAACATAGGAGGGGAAGTAGCCGAAATGGCCGACGGCCCAATGGATGTCCTGCAGGCATCCCTCGACATCGTTCGAGGGGCGAATATTCAGGCGCTGCTCCAGATTCGCGTTCCACGCCTCCGGCAGATCCGCCACCGGCAGCGAGCCCTCCAGGATCTTCTTCTCGAGCTCGTAGCGCAGCATGATGTGCACGGGATACGTCAATTCATCGGCGTCCATGCGGATCGTGCTGCGCCGCACGCGGGTCAAGTGGCGATACAGATTGGCGTCCTCCCATTCCGGACCGCTCACCTGAAGGTATTTCTCCATCAACGGCCGCACGTACTTCACGAAGGGACGGCTGCGGCACAGGTTCATCTCGAACAGCAAGGACTGGCTTTCTTCGAGCGCGAGGCCCCGATCGCGGCCCACCGGTTGATCGCGCCACTTGAGCGGCAGCCCGAGATCGTACATGGCGTGGCCGGTCTCGTGCACGGCGCCGAGCAGTCCCGAGAAGGGATCGTTCATGTCGAACCGCGTGGTCACCCGAATGTCCCCCGGCACGCCCTCGGTGAAGGGATGTTCGCTCTCGTCGAGCCGGCCCCGGTCGAATGGAAACCCCAAGGCCTTGAGCACGTCGATGGACAGCGAGCGCTGGCGCGCCACCGTAAATTTGCCGGAGAGCGGCGCGGGCGCGTGCGCCGCCTGGACTTCGATGGCTTCGCTGATGAGACCCGGGAGCTTGCGCGACAGCGCTTTGAATATGGTGTCGATATCCGCGGTCGAGATTCCCGGCGTGAATCCGTCCACCAGTGCGTCGTAGGGCGCAAGCCCCCGCGCCTGCCCGAGCAGCGCCGCCTTGTCGCGCACCAGGTGCACCACCTCTTCCAGGTGGGGCGCCAGCAATTTGAAGTCGTTGGCCTTCTTGGCCTCGACCCAAAACACCTCGGCCCGTGCAGTGGCCTTGGCCAGCCGCGCGATCAACGACGGCGGAGTGGCGATCGCGTGATCGCGCTGACGGCGCATCTCGTGCAAATTGGCGAGCGGCCAGTCCTCGAGCTGCGAAGCGCCCGCCTCGGCGCGCTCCAGCAGGCGCGCCACCTTCGGCGTCGTGAGCAGGGCGTGATGCTCCGTCTCGAGCGCCGCCAGCTGCTCACCACGCACGTCCGCGCTGCCGCGCGGCATCATCACGGCGGCATCCCAGCGCAGCAGCGACAGCGCGCCGCGGAAGGCGTGTAGGCGGCGAAACTCCTGTTCCAATTGTTCGTAGGGCGAAGCGGGCATGATTAAGCTTACCAGACGGCGGCCCGGATTCGGGCGTCCGGATATAAAAACTTCAATTTTTTCAAATAGTTATTGCGCGCCGTTGATGGCGAAAGACCCCGTTTGATGAAACGGCAGGTCATGCATGAAGGGCAAATCGAGACTGGCGGTGCCGCTGATGTCGTAGTCGATCGAATCGGCATGCTGATTCATCTTATTGGCCAGCTTGAGGATGGCGAGCGCCATGTTGGCTTTGATGGTCATGTCGAACTCTGAATCGCCGAACGCGGGTACGACGAAGGCACGGTCGCTCGCGCCGCTGGCGATTTCCTCGCCGCCCGTGCTCAAGCTCAAGTGCAGGCCGCTGACGGGCAGTGCTCGGTCGTTCGGGTTACGGACGTTGAGCTTGACCGCGAAAGTCTGTTGCAGCAGGTTCCCGCCGCGCATTTCGACGGAGACCACGGATACGGTGGGCCGGTTGAATTTGGGCGCCAGGGCCGAACAGGCCCCTAAGGTTAGCCACAGCAGCAGCGGCACCGCCCACGTGAGCTTCAGCATTGACCCGAACTCCATGGCAACATGCGGCAAATGATACCGTTTATCCGGCCTCTGATGATGGCGTGCATTCCGGTCATTGCCCTGGGGGCCGACGACACCGGGCCCTTGCTGCTGCCGGCGGCGCCGGCGACCTGTCTGGCATCGGGCGACGGCTACCTGCATGCGCATCTGGCGGGGGCCATCGAGGCCAACGTCGATTGGCCGAACAGCGGCACCCGCTGTGAAGGCGGCTCGCGCAACAAACCACCCGGCATTCGCCTGAGTTTCTCCAGGGTACCCGGCGCATCGCCGGACCTCCTGTTCGTATTCGGCATCAACGGCATTCATCCGGGCCGGCCGGCGCGCGCGGTCGGCGCCAACCTCACCGTCATCGTGCAGGGCGCGGACCGAATCTTCGGCACGCTGGGCGACTCGCGCTGCACGGTGGACTCGCTCAAGCAGCGGCCGCTGGCGGACAAGGGCACGTACCGGATCGAGGCCCGCGGCTTCTGCACTCAACCGGCGCACGCGGTTCGCGGCGAGGGCGACCTCCTGGTGAGCACCTTCGATTTCGCCGGCCCCGTGACCTATGAAGCCGCGAAGAACTGACGTCATCAACGCGGCTCACGCGGAATACTTAAGATCGGCTGCCATGCGGCTACTGAAGCGCTGCGTTGTGTTTTGGGCGCTCATGTGTGCGTTGGCCTCCGCAGCGGCGGCGGCCGTTCCGATCTACGACGTCGACATAGTCCATACCTATCCCCACGACGCCTCGGCCTTCACCGAGGGGCTGTTCTACTTGAACGGGGTTTTGTACGAAAGCACCGGCCTCGAAGGGCATTCATCCATCCGCAAGGTGCGGATCGAGACGGGGGAAGTGCTGCAGAAGATCGACATTCCCGGGCAATATTTCGGCGAAGGGATTGTGAATTGGCACGGACACCTCGTCGGCCTGACCTGGAAGTCGCAGGTTGGGTTCGTCTTCGACCTTGCCACCCTGAAGCTGCAACACCGCTTCCACTACCACGGCGAGGGGTGGGCTCTGACCCGTAATGACCGAGAGCTCATCATGAGCGACGGCACCCCGGAACTGCGCTTCCTGAACCCCGACACGCTGGCGGAAACGCACCGAGTTCGGGTCACTCTGGAGGGCAGGCCCCTGTCCAACGTGAACGAACTGGAATGGATCAAGGGAGAGGTCTTCGCGAACCTTTGGCAGACCGACTGGATCCTGCGCATCGATCCCAGCGACGGTCATGTGCTTGGCCTCATCGACCTCACCGGGCTATTGAAGCCGTCCGACAGGGTGCCGGGACAGACCGACGTGCTCAACGGCATCGCGTACGATGCCAAGGGCGACCGGCTGTTCGTGACCGGAAAGAATTGGCCCAAGCTGTTTGAAATTCGACTGCGCAGGGCGAGCGCGGTGGAGCGCAAGACGCTGCCTTAAGGGGAGCCGACGATCGGGTAACGATCGACGAGGTCGCCGAGCGCGTCTTTCAGCGGCCCAAGCCAGGGCTCAAAGTTTCGCCATTGGTTGACTCCCTCCGAGTAGATCGGGCGGCGCACTTGTTCGGAGCTGATGGTCTGCACCACCCGGCGGTTGTCGTAAAATCGCACGCAGCCGGTCTCGAACGGCAGCCGGCAATAATCCAGAAGGCGGCGTATTTCCCTTTCGGGCTCGGCGACGAGCTGCTCGTAGTACACGCGATGTACCCGATTTGGCAGTACCGTGTCGTGGTGCTCCATGAGCAGCGCGTAGTCCCGATAGTAGCGCCCCAGGTCGGTCAAACTGTAGGTAAAGTTGAGACCCCGGGCGAAGTTCTGCTTGAAACAGGAGAAGCCGCTGCCCAGCGGATGACGCCGCATGTCGATGATGGCGGCCTGCGGGAACATCAGTTGAATGAGTCCGATGTGGACGAAGTTGCTCAGCATTTTGTCGACAAAGCGCGGCTTGCCCAGTGGTCGATGCACCTGGGTCTGCGCGAGATAGCGCGCCGCGAACGCGTCGATCTCCGCGCGGTCGAGCCCGGCCACCGGCTCCGGATACCCCTGCCGGCCGGCCGGATTCGGGCGCGAGGTCACCTCGAGCGCAATGCTGGGGATATCCGGCAACTCGCGCGTGCCCTCGACTTCGGAGTGGCTGGCGAGAATCTGCTCGAGCAGTGTCGAGCCGGAACGGGGCAGGCCGACGATGAAAATCGGATCGGCTCGCCCGCTGCCCCATCCGGACCGGTCGGCAAAGAAGCGCGCGCTGCAAACCGCCATAGAGCGCTGCGTGATCGCCGTTGTCGCATTCGGATCGTAGCCGATGGTTGCACGGTGCCGTGCGTTGCCGCGCGCATAGTGCTCGAAGGAAGCTTCGAAGCGGCCTTCGTCCTCGAGCGCTTTGCCCAGTGCGAATTCCAGGTGGGTACGGTCGATGCTCGTGAGCGTGCCATGCTCGAGCCGCTCCTGCATTGCCGCGAGGTCGGCGCCGTCGAAACGGAACGTTTTGAGATTGGCGAGGCTCGAGTAGGCGCGGCCGGACTCGGGTCGTGTCGCGAGGGCGCGCCGGTACATCTCGATCGCGCGCGCCTGCTCGCCGACCTCGCGCAGCAAATGTCCGTACAGAAGCCACGCCGAATCCTCGTCCGGGTGGTCGGCGACCGCCCCTGCCATCAGGGCGACCGCCTCATCGTTGCGGCCGACGAGCCGCAGCGTTTGCGCCTTCAGGCTGAGATAGTCGATATTGCGGGGCTCCGTCGCGAGCAGCCGTGCGGCCAGCGGCAGCACCTCTGCGTATCTATGTTGCGTGAACATCAGGTTGGCCAGGTCGTAGCGGGCCGCGGCATGGCCCGGCGCGAGTTCCAGACACTGGGTCAGTCGCCGTTCCGCCTCCCCATGGTCCTCGCGCCGGATCGCGACGTTGGCGAGCAGGCGCAGCGCCGCCACGTCATCCGGTGTCCGGTCCAGCCGCCGCAACAGTGCAGCCTCGGCCGCCTCCAGGCGGCCGTCGGCGAAAGCGACGATGGCGTCGCTGAGCTCGGGAGGGGCTTTGCTCAGCCTGCTGTAATGTGCGTACGCCGCATCGCCGGCCCGCGTTTCGCCGGCGGCGAACAACATCGCCGCGAGTTCTCGCCAGCCATCCGCGAGACCTTCGTCC
>JBARBX010000813.1:0-12830 GCA_049793535.1 Steroidobacteraceae bacterium
TCTGTATTCGTTGCGGGCGACGACCAGCGTGCTCCGAATCGCCTGATTCAAATCGGCAAGTCTCTTCTCCGCTTGATCCGGATGCGCAAACTCTTTCATCGACCGAACGATGGTCGCGATGCGTGCCAGGCCTTCGATGGAGCTCGCGATCGCCGGCGGCGTGTTCTCCATGACGTAGTCGAGGTCCGCGGCCTGCTCCGCTTCGGCGGCAAAGCGCGCCGCCGCCTGGACATCGCCGGCCGACTGCACCGCCTGCCGCAGGTTCCGGTAGGCCTGGATCACCGCGGCCACGTCCGGCAGCGAACTGCGTACGAATTGCACGTTGTCGGATACGAACTGAACCGGAGTGTTGATTTCGTGGGCGACGCCCGCGGCCAACTGTCCGACGGATTCAAGCTTTTGCGCCTGCGCCAGTTCGCGTTCGAGCATCTTTCTCTGAGTGACGTCCTGGGTGACGGCGACGGCGCCAAGACATTCGCCATTCGGACCGGTAAGGCGGCGCGCACTGCCGAGAGTGGTGCGCACCGGATAGCCGGGTCGTGTCAGGATGAGTTCCACATTCGAGACCGTCTCTCCGTTCAGCGCGCGCGCCAACGGCCGCTCCTCGACGGGCACGGGGGTCTTGCCGTCGGGGAGAAATACCTCGATGGCGGGCGGGCCCTCGCCCTCATCCCCGATTGCAAAGAGTTCGGCTGCCACCGAATTGTGCAGAAACACGCGGCCATTGACGTCGCAGGCGCGGATCCCGATGGGCAGGTCGTCGATCACGGCTTGGAGCAGCCGTTGGTTCTGAGCCAATGCGGCTGCGAGGTCCTTGCGCGCGGAAATGTCTCTTAGAAACTCGACCGCACAGGTCGGTACGCCGCCTGCGTCCCGGACCAAGGCGGTCGTCACGCGCACCCACAAGGTGCGGTCGTCCGCGCGAACGTATCGCTTCTCGACGTCGATGACGTCGATTTCCCCGCGCCACAAGCGCTCATAGTCGGTTGCATTGTTCGCGACGTCGGCGCTGTGGGTGAACTTGGCGATGGAGGTCGATTCGATCTCGAGCGCGTTCAAGCCGAGCATATTGCAAAATGCCCGGTTGCCGCGCAGGACTCCGCCGTTACGGTCCGTGTAGACGATTCCGATCGGCGCTTGTTCGAAGGTATGGTGCGATAAGGTCTCGGCCTGCTTCAGGTGCGCGCTGACTTCGACGCGGTCCGTGATATCCGTAATCGTGCCGATGAACCCGGTCGTCCCCACGGCGGCAACGACCTGCTCGGTGAGGACCCGGGTGGCTCCTGCCCGCGGCACGGTGCGGTATTCGAAGGCCACGGACCGCGGGCTGCGGCAGAAGTCGGCCCAGCCGGCCTGCATGCGGGAGCGGTCGTCGGGATGAACGCCGTTGATCCAGTTCTCGAGCGACTCCGTCGGCCCGAGACCCAGCAGTCGACGATATTCCGGATTGGCGTAGTTGATTTGACCCTGGGCGTCGGTATGGTAGATCGCCACCGGGGCGCTTTCGAGTCTGGCCCGGGCCACCAAGAGTTCCTCGCACTGCGCGAATTCAGCCGAGCAATGCGGGCTGGCCGATGCGCGGGCTGCAATGGGCGATGAGGCGTCAGGCAGAGAGGCCATGCAACGATGTCCTTTACCGTTCTCTAGTCGCGAGACCGCGAGTGCGCGGCATCCCAGTCACGCCGAATGACTGTACTCCATTCGTAGCATCGGCCATATTGCGCAAAACTTGAAGATTCAATCGCAACCCGATTATGGAGACGTGGCAGGCGCCCACTGGTCGGTACAGCGATTTGCGGCGCTGCGCCAAGGGAGATGTCGATGCTGACGGTCACAAAGGTCATTGCGGTGGCCGGCGCCGAACGCGCTGCATGGTATGGATGAGAAAATTGGGTGAACCGCGGAATATTTATCGTCTGACATCCTGCTTCCATTGGTTGAGCATGGCGCGGGGGCTGCCATGCCCGGGGACCACCAGGAGATGCCGCCATGATTGATACACCGCTCAAGCATTACCTGCTGGCCTCGGACTTCGACCAGACCTTGAGTTTCAATGACTCGGGACTGGTGTTGAGCGAGTTGCTGGGCATTTCCGGATTCGAGGATCGTGTTGCCGGGCTTGCTCGGAGCAATCTCGTGCAGCAGGGCGGCGAGCTCGCCTATCTGATCCGCCACGATCCGGAATTTCGCGGGGTTCGCCGCGAACATCTGCTGGAGGCCGGCCGCCGCGTACGCCTCAAAAGCGCGATTCCGGCTCTGGTCGACTTCATGAGGCGGGGCACGGATGGCTATCGCTTCTCCTTCTTCGTCATCTCCGCCGCTCCGCGCGAGATCGTCGTCTCTGCTCTCGACGGTGTGGTGCCGCCAGAACACATCTACGGCACGGAGTTGGAATTCGACTCTCGTGCGGGAGAAGTCCGCGCGATCAAGCGTGTGCCCGCCGGTTATGGCAAGGTCGCGGTCATCGAAGAACTCGGGCATCGCCTGGAAATCACGCCGGACCGGATGATCTACGTCGGCGACGGCAGCTCCGACGTCCATGTGATGTTGCACGTCAACAACCACGACGGATTCACGATTGCGGTCTCCGAGAACAAGCAACTCGCGCGGATCGCCAAGAGCACCATACTCAGCGAAAACGCATTCAGCATCATGGTGCCCATCCTCGATCAGCTGCTCCGCTGGCGCACCGGATCCATCCGCGAATTGTTCGAAGCCTACGGCTTGACGCTGAACGAGTGGGAAAAGGAGCGGACGGATCGCGTGAAAATCGGCGAGATTCCCGCGGTTGGCCGGCAACCTCAAGCCGAGGCGGTATGAGTCATGCTGCGATCGATTTGTTGGGGTGGGCTGCCACCGCCGTTTTCGTTGGATCGTATTTCTTTGCGAGCCCGTCCCTGCTGCGCGGCATGCAGATGATTGGCGCGTTGCTTTGGATGAGCTACGGCATGTTGATCGGCGCGGCACCGGTCATCGTGGCCAATGTGCTGGTGTTCGCCGCGGCCGCATGGACCGCGTTTCGCAGGGCGCCCGCACGCCCGGCGTAATTGGCTCCGGCGCTCAGGCCGCCGGGTTCACTTGTGGGCAATCGCAGACGACTCGTGTACCGCGCGTCCCCATGGGCGTGATCTCGAACCGCGCTCCCATCATCGAGGCGCGGTACTGCATCGTTCGCAGACCGAGTCCGCGCGCATTTCGACCGGCGTCCTTCAAGCCCTGGCCGTCGTCGCGAATCTCCAGCCGGACGTGCTCACGCTCGACGTCGAGCGTCACGTTGATGGACTGCGCATGGGCGTGTTTGAGCGCGTTTGCGAGTGCCTCCTGCGCGATCCTGTACAGGTGATCTGTTGCCGCGGGACTTAAGCCCAGCCGCGCGACTTCACTGATGGTGATATCCACGGTGGGTCCCGATGGGCCTTTCAAGCGAGAGACGAGATCGCGCAGCGCACCGATCAGCCCGCCTTCAGTCGCGCCGATGGGCGACAATCCGCGTGCGATGGCCCGGCACGATTGCAGCGCATGTCGGACGACTTCATGAGCCCGATCGAGGTCCGCGGTGTGGGAACCTCGCGCCGCACGCGCGGTCTCCGCCAGGGCCGCGATCAGCAGCGAAAGCCCGGTGAGTTCCTGCCCGAGCCCGTCATGCAGGTCCGATCCGAATCGGCGTTGTTCCCGCCCCACGGCATCGAGCAATGCCGCCTCCAGAGCTCGGCGCTCCGACACGTCGCGCAGCGTGATGGACGCGCCGACGAGACGGCCTAAGCTGTCGACCGCGCACGACATACCCCCGTCAATCGGGACCCGCAGCGCCAAGCGGCTGATCACGGCGGCGTCCGCGCCGAACGACAGGGTCGTCCGCGACCTCAGCACCCGGGCGATCAGCTCGGCCGTCGCCTGGCCGCTGGAATCGGCGACCTTCAATACGGTCTCCAGCCGCTCTTGCTGGGCTTCCCGGCTCGACCATCCCGTCAGTCGCTCGGCAACCCCGTTCATGAAGCGGACGCAGCCCTGCGTGTCGACCGCGATGACACCGTCAGCGACGCTGCCGAGAATGGTCGCGTAGGTGAGCTGACTGTCTTCTAGCTGCCGTTCCATCTCGAACCGGCCGATGGCCACCTCGATCGCCACGAGAAGATTCCTGATGTGGAATGGCTTGAGAACATAGCCGTAGGCCGAAGCTGCTTTGGCCCGCTGCAGCGTCTTCTGCTCGGAATCTCCTGTCAGATAAATCACCGGCACGCGCATTTGCTCGTTGATCAGCTCGACGGCTCGAATGCCGTCCATGTCGCCCTTGAGCCGCACGTCCATGAGTATCAGATCGGGTCGCACGGCGATGGCCGCCTCGACCGCTCGGGCACCGGTATCGGCAGTGGCAACGACCTCGCACCCTGCATCAGTCAGACGATCGCAGATTGCCTCGACCATCATGCCTTCGTCCTCTGCGACGAGCACACGAAGACCGGCTAACGATTGTTGTCCAGACGGCATAATCCTCCTTGCATCCTCTCGGCCGCGGCGCGCCGGGGAACGTGGCGACAACAATACCGTATGGCGCACAACTCCGCCCCTCGGGGTTTACCTCACTCGCGACCCAGCTTTTCTCCGAGCGCCCGCACGGCTGCGCCGCTCTCGCCGGACGCGGCGCCGACGGCCAGCAGGCGTTCCAACTCTGCCTTCGGTACGGGGCGGCTGTGCAAGTAGCCCTGCGATTGATCGCAGCCTTCGCGCTTGAGATAGTCGAGCTGTGCGTGGGTTTCGACACCTTCGGCGACGGTCGTCATCTCGAACGCGTGCGCCAAATCGATGATGGTCGAGACGAGCGTACAGCCTCTGCGGTCGGTGGGCAGCCGCATGGTGAAGCTGCGATCGATTTTGAGCGTATCGATGGGCAGCTCCGATAACCTGCCGAGGGAGGAAAATCCGGTCCCGAAATCGTCGATCGCGATGTGAACGCCCGCGGCTCGCAGCAATCTCAGCGCATGCACGCAGGCCGATGAATCGCCGACCAACGCCCCCTCGGTAATTTCGATGTCGAGGCACCAATCAGCATCGCCAGCCAGGTCGCCGATGCACTCGAGGATCTCCCTCGCCGCATTGCGACGGCGCAATTCCGGAGGAGAGATGTTGACGGCGATCCGGATGGGGGGCAAACCCATCTCGCGCCAGCGGCGGGAATCGGCAGCCGCTTGTTTCAGCGCCCAGGTACCGATCGCGGGCATCAGCCCGGCGGATTCGAGCAGCGGCAGGAACACTCCGGGCGCGGTCGGCCCATTTTCCGGGTCCTGCCAGCGCAGCAACGCCTCGACGCCGGCGATCGCCCCGCTGCACAGCGTGACTTTCGGCTGGTAGTGGAGCACGAACTGGTTCTCGTCGAGCGCCGTGCGCAATCGGTGCTCCATTCCGACCCGCCGCGCGAGTTCTGAATTCATCTCGATGCGGTGGTGGAGGTATTGTTCACCCGACGTTTTGGCTTCCTTGAGCGCCGCCTCGGAGTTCTGCACCAGTTCGTTCGGCTCCCGGCCGTCCTCCGGATAACAGGCAAGACCGCTCTTGATCGTCGCGACGATCTCGTGTCCGTCGACATCGAACGGTCGATCGAATATCCGCGTGAACTCGCGGTGCAAATCCCGAATCTCATCCTCTGCGCGCTCGGGCAAGGCGCTCATGCAGACGAAGGTGCCGCCGCCGAGATGCGCAAGCTGCTCGGTATCGGGAAACTGGCCCTTGAGCCGGTCGGCCACGCATTGCAAGAGCCGGTCGCCCGTGTGCCGCCCGTAGGAGTCGTTGATGACGCTCAAGTGTTCAATGTCGAACACCGCCACGGCCAACCTCGGCAAACTCTCAGTGCCCCGTTTGAGCAGGCGGCTCAGCCGCTCGCAAAAGAGCGCCCTCTTGGCAAGCCCCGTCAAGGGCTCGAAGTACGACAGAAACCGCACCGCGTCCTGCTTGTCCAGATACTGCAGGGCGAACGACAGGTTGGACGCGACCTCCTCGAGCAGCAGTATTTCCTCGGGTCCAATGACGCCGCTCGTCACCGCCCCGCAGAGGAACGATCCGACCGGAGTACCATCCACCCGCAATGGCAGACACGCCACCGAGCGAATGCCCGCGGCGATCAGCAAGTCGCGCCCGTCGATGACGAAAGTCGCGCGATTGATGTCCTCGCACAGGGCGGCCTGCCCCGTTCGGATGACACGCCCCATAAGAGTCGTGTCCTCCGCCTCGTGATCGGCGACGGGGAATTCCTCATCCGGCCTGGCAAGAAAATCATAGCCCGCCCATCCGACCGCGCGCGCCATCCGTGTCGTCGGATTGATGAGCGCCACCATGGCGATTGCATAGCCGCCGACACCGTGCGCCAGCCGGCAGGTTTCATGCAACAATTCGTCGCGGTTTTGAATGCGCACCAGAGCCGAATTGATTCCCGAAAGCATCTGCAGAACGCCCGTCAAACGCGCGACCTGCTGCTCGGCGATCTGGCTGGTCCGGCGCAATTCGGCCTCCGCCAGTGCGCGTTCCACCGCCGGCACCAACCGCATCGGATTGCTCTTCAGGACATAATCGATCGCCCCGCACTTCAAGGCTTCGATGGCGCGCTCTTCACCGATCGTTCCGGACAGAAAGATGAAGGGAACGCCGGCCGCCTCGACGCGCGCGATGGCAAGAGCGGACATTCCGCTGAATCCCGGAATACTGAAATCGGAGAGGATGAGATCGGGGCGCCAACTGCCCAATTCACGGCGCATATCGCTCTCGTTGACCACGCACCGGTAGTTGCAGCTGAATCCGGCCGCCCTCAAACGCCGCATCGTCAACTCCGCGTCCGGCTCAGAGTCTTCGATCAGCAGTACGCGAATTTCCCTCTTCCTGAAATCCTGAATCGCCCTCTCCATCCGAGAGTTCTCCGGCCCCGCCCTGGGCCCGTATGATGCAATTCCGGCAGACGCCGGCGCCCGGCGCGACCGGGGGTTCTCTAGGTATCGGCGCGGGACGCCGCTTCTTCAATGAACCCAGTCACAATATCGGACCCCTTAACCCTGATCCGGTTCCTGGGGCCCTTGGATTGCCAAGCCTAAGCCCGAGCACGCCGAGGATTTCTGCTCGGGAGGCACCCTTGTCGATCCAAGCGTCGGCACAGTTCGATGCCGTCGATGCCGGGCATATTGATGTCGAGGGCCACGACATTGGGCCGGAATCCTTCGGTAAGCTGCCCGGCGTGAAAACCGTCCAGGGCACACTTGACGCGGATGCTTGGGTCCGCGGCCCGGACGATCTCGGTGAGGTATTCCGTGAACAGCGGGTCGTCGTCAACGAACAGCACACGCAGCGGCTCCGCCGCGGGCGCGCCGGGCGCGCTCTCGAACTGAATCCCGCGCGCCCGAGCGAACTGCTGTAGCTGGTCGAACATGAAGCGCCTGTGGCCGCCGGCCGTGGACACCGATGGCAGCACACCCTTGCGGGCCCATTCGCGAATGGTCACGGGCGACACCATGAGCAACGCGGCGGCTTCCAGAGACGTCACGTAATTTTTGGGGCTGGGCGGCATACCTACTCCATCGCTGCATTCCCGACCTTCTCACATCGTTTACATCGAATCAATAGCTTCTTGCCTATTGAAATTGCCCATTCAGACCGCCGCAGCGCTAATTTTACATAAGTCTGCATAAAAACGTGACGGTATAGACGAATGCGCCCTAATCGCTTGAAGCGATGTAATCGATGTGGCAATTTGCTGATATTCAAGGACGAGTCCAAAGGAGCTTTGAAATGGCCGCTCTTTCGATCATCTCCACCTTCCCCGATGCCGCGGAACTGTGCCGTGCTCTCGATGAGCAGGAACTCACGCTCCACTACCAGCCCAAGCTCACGGCCGGCGGTTCGCCGATGGTGACGGGCGTCGAGGCGCTGGTTCGCTGGAACCATCCGCAGCTCGGCCTGCTGTTGCCCGGCCAGTTTCTGCCGCTCGCCGAAGCTGCGGGGCTGTTGACGGAGATCACGGACTTCACCATCACCGAGGCGATTCAACAGTACGCACTGTGGCGGGATCGCGGAATCGACCTTCCCGTGGCGGTGAATCTGGCGCCCTCCCTGGTCAAGGACGAACGTTTTCCTGATCGCCTTGTGGGCAGCCTGCGCCAGTTCGACGTGCCGCCGACGCGCCTCACGCTCGAGGTGAAGGAAATGGAACGGCTGTCCGACCGAGCCCTGTGCCTCGAGGCATTCACACGGCTGCGCGCGGCGGGTGTCGGGCTCGCGCTCGATGACTATGGATCAGGGCTGTCCTCGATCACCGAACTTTACCGGATGCCGTTCACCGAAGTGAAGATCGACGGTGCGCTCATCGCCGATGCAGCCCGCGACGACAACGCCAGCATCGTGATGCGGTCCATCGTGCGCCTCGCTCACGAATTGTTCATGGTCGTAACCGCTGAAGGTGTGGAAACGAAATCACAGCTCGATCACGTCGCATTCTGCGAATGCGATTTTGCCCAGGGCACGCTGCTATGCGGGCCGCGGGCGCCGGTGGACTTGGAACGATTTCTTGCGGACGTTGCCGTCCGCGCTGGTTCAGCGAATACCTTAATCGAAGCTAGGCATTAACCGTCTCCTCGCTTAGCCGCGATGCAAAAAATGTGACCTAGGTCCGCGGCTCGGATGGTAGAGTCTGCCTGCCGTCGCGATTTTCCGCGCCGACGGCGGAGCGATTCAAAAGGATGCTGAGCCCGTGGCCGCGACACTGAGGAGACTTTGCGCGGCAGTGCAAAGGAGCACGCTTCCACTGCTTCTACTCGCCGTGCTGGGATGCGGCGCGTTGCCGCGCGGCGTCGATGCCGCGGCGGCACCGAGCGAAGATCAGGTCGAAGCCGTATTCGTCTTCAACTTCGCGCATTTCGTCGAATGGCCGCCGCAATCGTTCGCCGCGCCGAGCGACCCGTTCATTATCGGCATTTTGGGCAGCGATCCCTTCGGCGCACATTTGGATGAGGTGGTCCGAGGCGAACAGATCAACGGCCATCCGCTCCAGGTGCAGAGATTCCGTAGCCTCGCGGACGTCGGTCCCTGCCAGATCCTGTTCATAGACCGCTCCGAGAATGAGCGGATCGGCCAGATTCTCGCTGCGCTGAATGGCCGCAGCATCCTCACCGTCTCACAGGCCGACGGCGCCGCCGAGCACGGCGTCATGATTCAGTTCGCGGTGGAGAACAGCCGGGTGCGGCTGCGCATCAATGTGGACTCGGCACGCGCCGCGGGGTTGACGATCAGTTCAAATCTGCTGAGGGCCGCCGCCATCGTGGGCGCGGCTGCCAAGGAATGACCATGTCCAGGCCGTCTAATACCAGCCAGTCCACGCCCATTCGCCTCTCGCTGATGCGCATGATTTTTCTTTCCGCCGGTGCGGTGCTGGTGGTGACCACGTCGGCATTCTGCGCCTACGAGTTTCTGACTTTCCGCCAATCCAGCGTTCAACAGCTACAGATCTTGAGCCGGGCGATCGCGAGCAACAGCACGGCCTCTCTGGCGTTTGAGAACGCCGAGGATGCCGCCAACGTCCTGGCGGCGTTCAAGGCCGACCCTCACATCACCGCCGCGGCGCTGTACGATGACAGGGGCAATATTTTTGCCACGTATCCCCAGGGCCAAGCTGCCTCGCAGTTTCCGATCCGGCCCGGCCACGGGTACGGCTTCGGAAGCCTCGCCCTGATCGGCTTTCAGCCCGTCGTCGAGGGCTCGCGGCAACTTGGCGTGCTGTACGTCAAATCCGACTTGAGCGCCATTTACGCGCGCCTCGCGCTCTATGGCTTGTTGATCGTGTTTCTGGTCGCGTGCATTTCGCTGCCTGTGGCCTATCTGATTTCCAGGCGGCTGCAGCACCGGCTGTTGCAGCCGATCTTGGCGCTCGCGGACACGACCCGGGCGGTATCCGAGCGCAATGACTACACCGTCCGGGCCGTTCGCACGGGTGCCTACGAATTCGACTTGTTCACCGACACATTCAACCAAATGCTCACTCACATCCAGCAGGCCGACGGCAAACTCCACGCCCAGCTCGGCCGGTTGAGCCTGCTTCAGCACATCACCCGCGCGACGGGAGAGCGCCAGGACCTGGCGAGCATCTTCCAGGTCGTGCTGGTGAGTCTCGAAGAAAATCTTCCCATCGACTTCGGTTGCTTCTTGCTGCACGACGCCGTGGCACGCTCCTTGGCCGTCAGCGCGCTCGGCAGCGCCGGCCGGGTGTTTGCCGACAAGCTCGGATTGCAGGAGCATCTTCAGGTACCCATCGACCAAAACGGACTGTCTCGCTGCGTTGCCGGCGAGCTGGTTTACGAACCGGACGTCGCTCAGGTGCCCTTCCCCTTTCCACAGAGGCTGGCGAAGGCCGGCCTGCGCTCAGTGGTATTCGCGCCCCTCAGCGTCGAGAACCAGGTATTTGGCGTACTGGTCTGCGCGCGCCGCGGCGATCGGGCGTTCAGCAGCGGCGAATGTGAGTTCCTGAAGCAACTCAGCGAGCATGTGGCATTGGGCGGTCATCAGGTGCGCCTGTACGGAGCGCTGCAGCAGGCGTATGACGACCTGCGCCAGAGCCAGCACACCATCATGCAGCAGGAGCGCCTGCGGGCACTCGGGCAAATGGCCAGCGGCATCGCCCACGACATCAACAATGCCATATCTCCCATCTCGCTCTATACCGAATCGCTCCTGGAGCGCGAGCCCAATCTCAGCGAGCGCTCACGCAACTACCTGTCGACGATTCAGCGCGCCATCGAAGATGTCGCCCGGACGGTTGCCCGCATGCGCGAGTTCTATCGCGAGCGCGAAGCTCAGCTAACGCTCGAACGGGTGGACATCAACCGCGCGGTGCGGCAAGTCGTCGAACTGACGCGTCCGCGCTGGAGCGACCTGCCGCAGCAGCGCGGGCTGATGGTGGAGCTGCGGACGGATCTGACGGACCCCCTGCCGGACATCATGGGCGCGGATCATGAAATCCGCGACGCGCTCACCAATCTCATTTTCAACGCAGTCGATGCCATGCCGGCGGGAGGAGGGCTGAACGTGCGGACTCGCAAGTCCCTGGACGGCGACGGCGCGGAACGCGTGCTGGTCGAAGTGAGCGACACCGGCGTCGGCATGGATGAAGACACCCGCCGCCGCTGCCTCGAACCCTTCTATACGACCAAGGGCGAGCGCGGCACCGGCCTCGGATTGGCCATGGTCTACGGCATGATTCAGCGGCACAGTGCCGAGCTCGAGATCGACAGCGCCGTCGGCCGGGGCACCACTGTGCGGCTGATTTTTCCATCCCAGACCTCTTCCCTCGTTTCCGCCGACGATACCGTGCGGTCCCCCGCGGTCGTCCGGCGCCTGCGCATTCTGTTGGTCGACGACGATCCGCTGCTCATCAAATCTCTGCAGGACACCTTGCAGGAGGACGGACACGTCGTCACGGCGACATCCGGCGGCCAGGCCGGCATCGACGCCTTTACCTCGGCTGCGCAGCGCCAAGAAGTTTTTGACGTCGTCATTACCGACCTCGGTATGCCATACGTCGACGGCCGCAAGGTCGCCTCCTCGGTCAAAGCGGTCTCACCGACGACGCCGGTCATCCTGCTCACGGGCTGGGGTCAGCGGCTCATCGCGGCGAATGAGTCGCATCCCCACGTCGACAAGGTTCTGGCGAAGCCGCCACGGCTGCACGAATTGCGGGCCGCCCTCGCGGAGCTGACCGCATGACCGCCGGCCCGGCCCGCTTGCTCATTGTGGACGATGAGGCGGCGCAGATGCGCGCCTTGTGCGACACACTGCAGCTCGAAGGCTACCTCACCCAGGGTTTCCTTTCGGCGCGGCAGGCCTTGGCGGAATTGCGCCCGGGTACAGTCGACCTCTTGCTCACGGACCTCATGATGCCGGAGATGGACGGCATCAGCCTGATCGACGCCGCTCGACAGATCGACCCCGAACTGGGTGCCATCGTGATGACGGGCCACGGCACCATCGACACGGCGGTGCAGGCGATGCAGGGAGGCGCACTGGACTACATCCTCAAGCCGTTCAAACTCAATGTGATTCTGCCGGTCATCTCCCGTGCATTGGACGTGCAGCGCCTGCGCCGCGAGAACGTCGAACTGCGCCGACGCGAGCAGCGGCAGTCCGAGGAGCTGGCCGCCGCGTATCACGACCTTGAGTCTTTTTCCTACTCCGTTTCACACGACCTCAGGGCGCCGCTGCGCTCCATCGACGGCTTTTCGCAGATTCTCGAGGATGACTTCGCCGAACGGCTCGGCGACGACGGCCGTCGAATTGTTCGTATCATTCGCGGCGGCAGTCAGAAGATGGACCAGCTCATCGTGGCTCTGCTGGAGTTCTCACGCGCCGGCCGCACCGCCCTGCATCGAGAGCCGATCGAGATGACCCAGCTCGCCGAGGCGGCGGCAAGCGAGGCGCGGTCGCTCTATACGGGCCCCGAACCGCTGATCGAGATCGGCGATTTGCCCAGTGCCCTGGGCGATGCGACCGTCATGCGTCAGGTGTGGAACAATCTCATGAGCAACGCACTGAAGTACAGTGCCAAGCGGCCCCAGCCTCACGTCAGGGTCAGCGGGCGGATCGAGAATCACGAGGCCATTTACCAGGTCAAGGACAACGGCGCCGGGTTCGATATGCGCTACGCCGACAAGCTGTTCGGCGTCTTTCAGCGCCTGCATGCGACCGAAGACTTTCCCGGAACCGGCGTCGGGCTCGCCATCGTGCAGCGAATCATTACGCGGCATGGCGGCCGAATTTGGGCCGAGAGTGCCCCCGACCAGGGTGCCTGCTGTGAATTCTCGATTCCC
>JBARBX010000814.1:0-3375 GCA_049793535.1 Steroidobacteraceae bacterium
CGGCTGTTGGCGTCGTTCCACTTAGGGTCGCCTTGCTGCGGCTTCGAACAATACAGATTGTGCGTGGCGACGTAGCAATTGCGGTCGATGCAGCGGCAGAACACCACGCCCGGCAGCTCCTTCAGGGCGCGTTCCTGGATCGGCGTCAAGCGGCGGTCGGCGACCTGCGTATAGCGCGACATGAATTGCTGGGGGTCGGTTTGGGGAATCTCGACATAGTGGGCGTCGAAAAGATCCTCCATCGTCAATTCGCCCAAGGTGACGGCCTCTTCGAACGTGGCGGCGACCTCGGCGGCGATGTTGCGAATGGCGTCGAGGTAGGGAGTGTCGGCGGTGGGAACATTGCCCGTCGCAACCGTATCGACGACGTCCTCGAGCTTGTCGAGCAAATGGGTGACCTCCTGGTCCGCGGCCCGCAGGTTCTTGGAGGCACCCACGACGCCCTCGTCGAGCGTGTCGAGTTCGGTAATGAGCGTGCCGCATTGTTCGAGGTTGCTGCGCGCCGTGGTGGCGATCGTTCCGCTCAACGAGGTGAGTGTGGCGAAGCTCTCGCCCACACCGGTCACCGCCTCTTCGATGCGCCGCGTACCGTCGCGCGTCGCCAGAGCGTCCGCGGCGGCGGCCGTGGATTCCGTTATGAGGGTCGCGATCTGGTCCGAGAGCGTGCCGACCGTCTTGCCGATGCTGAGTGTCGCCGTGCGGGTCTCCGCGGCAAGGGATTTGACCTCGACCGCCACCACCGCAAAGCTGCGGCCCGCGACCCCGGCGCGCGCCGCCTCGATGGTGGCATTGAGCGCCAACAGATTGGTCTTGCGCGCAATCGAATCGATGGTGCCGGAAACACCCGCGACCTCCTTGAGCGAGTTGCCGATTTCGCCGAGGCGCTTCTCGATGCGCTCGACGGCGTCGACGAGCGCGCCCACTCGGGCGATCGCCTGATCGATGGTTTGGCGCGACGCTTCCAAGGCCGCCCGCGCCGATTCAGCGGTGGCGTGCGCCGTTCCGGTCGAGTGGTCGATCCGTGTATTCGCCTCCACCATGGTCTCGGCGCTGGCGCGCAATTGCCGCAGCTGCAGCTCCTGGCGCTCGAACTGCTTGGCGACATCGGTGAGGTGGCTGGCCGCGTCATGCGCGTCGAGGCCGATGGTGCCCAGCTTGCCGCTGAGCGTTTGGACGAGAGATATGGCCGCCTGCGACTCGTCGTCCGGGGGCGCCGCTGCCTGTTCAATTGAGGTCGACATAACCAGTCAAGGTTAGCATTTTATTAAAACGCGCGCGAACTAGCCGCCAACCTTGGGAAATCGCGCCATCGCTTCCAGATCGCCGAGATCTTGATCGTTACGCACATAGAGGCGGCTGGCGTCGCGCGGCGGTTGATAGTCCCACGGCGTGTAGTGGCCGCTGCGCAATGCCTGATAGACCCGGTGCCGCTGCCGCTGGCTGGCGATCACCGCCGCGTGCAATGCCGGCATGTCCCAGCGTCGGGCCACCTCGGCGCGAAACTCTTCGATGCGCGTCGCATGCTCCCTCGAGGTTGCGAGATTACGCAGTTCATCCGGATCGGCGGGCAAATCGTAAAGCTGATCGGGATCGGCGGGCGAGTGCACGAACTTGTAGCGCCCGCGCTTGATCATCACCAAGGGGGCGATCGCGCCCTCGGCGAGATACTCGCCGATCACCTCGTCCCGGCCGGCATCGCCCGCGAGCTGCCCAACCAGACTCGCGCCGTCCAGCGGCGTCGCATAGTCGGCAGGCGCGCCGGCCAGCTCGTTCAAGGTCGGCAACAGGTCGACCAGCGAGGCTGAGTCAGCAACCCGCCGCGGCGCAAACCGCGCGGGTGCGTGCACGATCAATGGAATCCGGCAGGCCGGCTCGAAGAAGTTCATCTTGTACCAGAGTCCGCGCTCGCCCAGCATGTCGCCGTGATCGGCGATGAGCAGCACAATGGTATTTTCCGCGAAGCGTGCGTCGGCCAGTGCGGCCAGCAGCGTGCCCACTTGGTCGTCCACGTACGACACGGCCGCATAGTAGGCGCGGCGCGCGGCACGCACCTGTGCCACGTTCACCTGTGCCAAGTCGAGTCCGCAGACGTGACGCAGTCGCCGCGAGTGCGGATCGAGCGCATCGGGCGCGGGGCTAACCCGCGGCAGGTCGATATCGACTCCGGCAAAGCGATCCCAATAGCGCTGCGGAATCACATAGGGATCGTGCGGATGAGTCATGGACGCGACCATGCAAAACGGCCGGCCGTCCTTGGACCTCGCCATGTCGAAGAGTTTTTGGCGCGCCTGGAACACGACATCGTCGTCGAAGTCGATCTGATTGGTGCGTGTGCAGGGCCCCGCCTGGGTGACCGAATCCATGGTGTGATACCAACTCGGCCGGTCTTCGAAGCGGGTCCAATCCGGCGTCCAGCCAAAATCCGCCGGATAGATGTCCGTCGTCAACCGCTCTTCGAAGCCGTGCAGCTGATCGGCACCGCAGAAATGCATCTTGCCGCTCAACACCGTGCGGTATCCGGAGAGCCGCAAATAATGGGCGAAGGTGGGCACCTGCGCCGGAAACTCCGCCGCGTTGTCGTAGGCGCCAATGGCGGATATCTGTCGGCCGGACAGCATTGAAAACCGCGATGGCGCGCACAGCGGGCTGTTGCAGTAGAACGAGTCGAACACCACCCCGTCCGCGGCGAGGGCGTCGATGTGCGGCGTCTTGGCGATGCGGTTGCCGTAGGCGGGAAGGGCGCGCGCGGCCAGCTGATCCGCCATTAAAATCAGAAAATTCGGACGATTGGGCAAGGAACTCTCCCCTTGGGTACTAGAACCGGCGTTAGAATCTCACTTTGACGCAATTGTGAGAACAAGAAAATCACCATGAATCCGACCTTTGTCGCTGTGACGGGCCTGCCGAGGGCAGGTTCCACCCTGCTGTGCCAAATGCTCGCCGAGCATCCCGAAATTCAATGCGAAGGCTTGAGCTCGCCACTGTGCAACGTGGTCCTGGGCGTGCGGCGCATGATCAGCAATGACCGATTTTTCCTGGCGCAGCTCGATCAATCATTTGAAAGCAGCTATGGCCATCTGGCAACGGCCATGCAGGGCTTTTTGCGGGGATGGAATCGGGATTGCAGCAAGAAAGTGGTGGTGGACAAGAACCGGGCCTGGCTGCATGCCGTCGAGCTATTGTTGCAAATCGAGCCGCAAGCAAAACTGATCGTTTGCGTGCGCGAATTGGGGCAGATCTACGGATCCATCGAGGCGCAGCATCAGCGCACGATTCTTGTGGATTTTATCGACCATCTGGCCGATTTTGATCGCGCCGGACGGGCCGACGCGCTGTTTGCCAAGGATCAGGCGATCGGCGCCCCGCTGATTTCGC
>JBARBX010000815.1:0-12683 GCA_049793535.1 Steroidobacteraceae bacterium
CACCACGCTCGAAAGCGCCAGTGAATTCGTGGGCGAGGTGCTGCCGACGATCCGCCGCGCGGCCGAGGCTCTCGGCGTCAGTCCCTTGGGGATGCTGGCGCAGGCGGCGCTCGAAACCGGCTGGGGAAAGCGTATGGCGCGCACCGCCGACGGCGCCCCCAGCCTCAACATGTTCGGCATCAAGGCGGACGACACCTGGGACGGCGCGCGGGCCACGGCAAATACGGTCGAGTTCAGCGGCGGCGTGGCAACCCAGCGGCACGCGGTGTTTCGCGCCTACGGCTCCATCGATGAAAGCGTCAACGACTTCGCCCGCCTGCTCGGCAGCTCGCCCCGTTACCGGGACGCAGTCGCCGCCGGCGGCGATCCGCAGGCGTACATCCAGAGCATCGGGAAATCCGGCTACGCCACCGATCCCGAGTACACGAATAAGTTAAACGACATTCTGAACAGCAGTACCTTGCGCATGGCGCTCAATGTCCGCGGCGAGAAACTTTAGAAATGAGAACTCGCGCCGATAACCCGCGGACGGGCTGAACAGCCTGGATCGGCATTCTGGAGAAGACAAGTGTCAGATGTGTTTGGAATCAGTATTTCAGCGCTGCAGGCGTACCAAACGGCCTTGGCGGTCACGAGCAACAATATCGCCAATGCGAACACGCCGGGCTATGCCAAGGAATCCGTCGATCTGACCGCCGCAGTGCCGCAAACCGACGGCAGCGCTCCGATCGGCGCGGGCGTTCAAGTGGCCTCGATCACTCGCGCCTTCAGCCAGTTGGCCGAGAATCAGCTCAATTCCTCGCAGAGCACTCTGGGCCAGCTCAACAGCCTGCAGAATTACACCAGCCAGATCGACAATATCGTCGGCACCTCCGCCGGGGGCTTGAGCACCGCGCTGCAGAACTACTACAACGCGTGGTCAACCGTGGCGAACGATCCGACCTCCACCGCGGCGCGTCAGGCCCTGCTGAGCCAGGCGCAGAGCGTCGCGAGCGCCTTCTCATCCACCAATACCCAGCTACAAGGCCTGAATTCGAGCATCAATCAGGGCGTTCAACAGGACGTCACGCAGATCAACTCGATCGGTACCTCCATTGCGGCTCTCAATCAACAGATCGTCACCGCCACGGCGAATGCCGGCGGTCAGCCGCCGAATGACCTGATCGACCAGCGCGACCAGCTCGTGTCGAATCTGTCCCAATTGGTGGGCATATCGACGACCACGGACAGCACCGGTGCGGTGAACGTCTTCATCGGCAACGGCCAGCCATTGGTGCTGAACGACCAGGCGACGGCGTTGACGACCGTGGGCAATCAGTTCAACGCCTCGCAGCTCGAGGTTGCCAGTTCAGCCAACCCCCAAGTGTCGATCAGCAGCCAAATTGCGGGGGGAGATCTGGGCGGACTGCTGGCCTCGCGCACCCAGGCGGTCGATCCGGCCATCAACCAATTGGGCCAGATCGCCATTGCGTTGAACCAAACCGCGAACGCTCAGCAGAACGCCGGCTTGGACCTGTCCGGAAACCTGGGTGCGAACATTTTTTCGGTCGCAGGCCCGCAGGCCGCCGCGTCCTCGAACAACTCCGACGGCACTACTGCCGCCGTCAGCATCACCAATGTCGGTGCGCTGACCGCCAACAACTATCTTCTGTCCTACCAGGGGGGCGCCTACAGCCTGACCAACGCCGCAACGGGCAGCGCCGTGGCCTTCACCGGCAACGGCACGGCGGGCAATCCGATCACGGCCGACGGACTTTCGATCGTGCTGTCGGGAACTCCCGCCAACGGGGACCAGTTCCAGATTCAGCCCACGGCGCAGGCCGCGGGTTCTTTCGCCGTGGCATTGACCAATACCAACCAGATCGCCGCGGCCGGCGCCATCCAGACCTCCGCGGGCGGCAGCAATACGGGAAGCGCTGCGATCAGTGCCGGTACCGTCGTGAACGCCGCGAATCCGAATTTGTTGAACACGGCGACCATCCAGTTCCTGAGCCCCACCACGTATTCGGTCAACGGCGCGGGAAGCTTTGCCTACACCTCGGGGGGCAACATCTCGCAGAACGGCTGGCAGGTGCAGATCAGCGGCACTCCCGCCACGGGCGACTCCTTCACCGTGCAAAGCAATGCCGGCGGAACCGGCGACAATCGCAATGCGCTGGCGAGCGCCAACTTGCAGACGCAAGGGGTTCTGTCGAGCGGCACGGTCAGCGTCAACGGCGCGGTGAGCTCGCTGATCACCAGCATCGGCAGCCAGGCGCAGCAGATCAACACGGCGCAAACCGCGCAAACCGCCGTCAATACCCAGGCGCTGCAATCCGTGCAGTCGGTGTCGGGCGTCAATCTCGATGAGGAGGCAGCCAATCTGCTGCAGTGGCAGCAGGCTTACCAGGCCTCCGCGCAGGCGTTGAGCATTGCGAACGGCACGTTCACTTTCTTCATGGATTCGATCAACGGTACGTACTCGTAGGACCAGGCCATGCGCGTCACCCAAAGTTTGAATCAAACGCAGTTTTTGAGCGCGCTCGACTCGCTCGAGTCCAACCTGTCGCAAACGCAGAATCAGATCTCCTCGGGATTGAACTTCACCAGCCCCTCGCAGAATCCCATCGCCGCCGGCGCCGTCAACAACTACGATCAAGCCCTGTCGCAGAGCAATCAGTACACGGCCAACGGCAACAGCGCGCAGACCAGCCTGCAAACCGAGGATACCGCGCTGTCGCAGTTGCAAAGCCAATTGCAGAGCCTGCGCAGCCTCGCGCTCGAGGCCAATTCGGGCACGCAAACCGGGGAAGACCTCACGGCGATTGCGGAGCAGGCGACGCAGATTCAAAACAGCCTGCTGACGCTGGCCAACACCCAGGACGGGAACGGCCAGTACATATTCTCAGGCTTCTCGACCCAAACCCAGCCGTTTTCGTTGACCGGAACGGGCGCGAGCTACGCCGGCGACCAGGGCCAGAATCAAATTCAGATCGCGCCGGGTCAAACCCTCGCGAGCGGCGACAACGGCGATGTCGTATTCAATCAAATCAAAACCGGCAACGGGATATTCACCGTGGCGGCGAATGCCGGCAATGCGGGAACCGCGGTGCTCGGCGC
Organism: Steroidobacteraceae bacterium; assembly: GCA_049793535.1. Classification (GTDB taxonomy): domain Bacteria; phylum Pseudomonadota; class Gammaproteobacteria; order Steroidobacterales; family Steroidobacteraceae; genus Bog-1198. Next base: position 3,100 of record JBARBX010000815.1, read on the forward strand.
CGCGACCGTGACCGGCGCCGGCGGATACAGCGGCAAGACCTATACCATCAGTTTCACCGCACCGAACGCCTACCAGGTGCACGATTCGCTCGGCAACCTGGTCACCAGCGGCGCCTACACCTCGGGTCAGACGATCACCTTCGGCGGCGCACAGGTCACCCTGACCGGCGCGCCCGCCGCGGGCGATTCCTTCAGCGTGGCGCCGAGCGGCAACCAAGGCCTGTTCACGACCGTACAGAATCTCATCACAGCCATACAAACGGGCGCGAGCAGCCCGGCCGCGGTTCCGGCGCTGAACAATGCCGTGGCCACCGCATTGAACAACATCGACCAGGCGATCAGTCAGACATCGACGGTGCAGGCCAGCGTTGGCGGCCGGCTCAACACCATCACCACTCAGCAATCGGTCCAGACCAGCCAACAGACCCAGCTACAGCAGTCGATATCGTCGCTGCAGAGTCTGGACTACGCCAGTGCCATCACCAGTTTGGATTCGCAGAACACGACCTTGAGCGCGGCGATGCAGGCTTACACCCTGACTCAGGGCCTGTCGCTGTTCAAGTACATTCAGTAGACCGCCGCGGCCGGCGCGGCCGAAGCGTCGGCAACACGACGAACGCGGGATCACCGGTCAGTGGTGATGTCCGCCGGCGCCGTGGACATGCCCGTGTTCGAGCTCTTCGGTGGTCGCCGCGCGCACGCTCACGACTTCCACGTCGAAATGCAGCGTCTGGTCGGCGAGCGGATGATTGCCGTCGAGAGTCACCATGTCGCCGGCGAGGCCGGTGACGGTGAACACGCGCATGCCGTCGTCGGTGCGCGCCTGAAATTGCATGCCCTTCTTGATTTCGCCGGCCCCTTGCAGGGAGCGCCGCGGCACGCGTTGCACCAGCTTCTCCTCGCGGATCCCATAGCCGTCGGCGGGCGCCAGCGTCACCGTCAGGGTATTGCCCCCCTGCTTGCCCTCCAGAGCCTTCTCCAGTCCGGGAACGAGGTTCCCATGTCCTTGTATATAGGCGAGGGGCTCGCCCCCGGCGGAACTGTCGAGAACGGCGCCGCCGTCGTCCTTCAGCGTGTAATGAATCAACACCACTTTGTCGGCCGCTATTTCCAAGGTGAACTCCATCCAAAATCCAGAGAATTGACGCGCATAATTACACAATCGGGAGCGCTACCGGCTCAGGAGCGCTACCGGCTCAGGAGCCTGCAGGCTTCTCGCCTCGAGATCGTAGGCGCCCGCTTTGGTGATCCGCACGTCCGCAAAGTCACCCACCTTCAATCCCTTCGCCGCGCGAATGCGCACGGTGCCGTCGATCTCGGGCGCGTCGCCGGCCGAGCGGGCGATCGCCACACTGCCGTCGATCCGGTCGATGAGTACCCGCAGGTCGCGGCCCACTTTCTGCTCGAGGCGCCGTGCGCTGATCTCCGCGCTCAACTCCATGAAGCGCGCGCGGCGCTCCTGCTTGACCTCGGCGGGCACGGGTTCCTGCCGCAGGTCGTTGGCCGCCGCGCCTTCGACCGGCGAATATTCGAAGCAGCCGACCCGGTCGAGCTGCGCGGCTCGCAGCCAATCGAGCAGTTGCGTGAAGTCTTCCTCGGTCTCGCCGGGGAAGCCGACGATGAACGTGCTGCGCAGAGTGATGTCCGGCACGGCGCGCCGCCAGGCGGCGATCCGCTCCAGAGTGTCTTCGGCGGCGGCGGGGCGCTTCATCAGCTTCAAGATGCGCGCGCTCGCATGCTGAAAGGGTATATCCAAGTAGGGCAGGACCCGGCCATCGGCCATGAGTTCGACGACCTTGTCCACGTGGGGGTAGGGGTAGACGTAGTGCAGCCGAATCCATGCCCCGAGTTCGCCCAAGGCAGCCGCCAGATCGTAGAAATGCGCGCGTCGTTCGCTGCCGCGCCAGGATTGCGCCGCATATTTGAGATCCGCGCCGTACGCGCTCGTGTCCTGAGAAATGACCAGCAGTTCCTTCACCCCGGCGCGCACCAGTTGTTCCGCCTCGCGCATCACCTCGCCGATCGGCCGGCTGACCAGGCGTCCGCGCATCGAGGGAATGATGCAGAAGGTGCAATGATGATTGCAGCCCTCGGAAATCTTCAGATAGGCGTAGTGGCGGGGCGTGAGCCTCACACCCTGCGCGGGAATCAGATCGACGAACGGTTCGTGCGCAGGCGGCAAATGTTCGTGCACCGATGCGACCACTTCCTCATAGCGCTGCGGTCCGGTGATCTTCAGCACTTGAGGGTGCCGGTCGAGGATCTTTTGCGGTTGCGCGCCCAAGCAACCGGTGACGATCACCTTGCCGTTCTCGGCCAGCGCCTCGCCGATGGCGTCGAGCGATTCGTCCACCGCCGAATCGATGAATCCGCAGGTATTGACCACCACCAGATCCGCCGCCGCGTAGCTCGCGGCGACCTCGTACCCTTCCGCGCGCAGGCGCGTGAGAATGCGCTCGGAGTCGACCAGCGCCTTGGGGCAGCCCAGGCTCACGAAACCGACCTTGGGGGCCCGGCCGGCGGTTTTGCGGAGAGCGGTTTTCAACGGGCGATCGACCTTTGGCTTGCAAAAAGGGGCGCAAATTCTACCCCAAAATTGTCGACTGGCGGGCGTAAATGCCGGCGTGGCCTCTCGTTAAGGCGTTAAAATGGCATATGTTCAGCGAACTCCCCGGCTCGGCGCAGGCGTTTTACGGCCAGGTTCTCGTCGAGTCCATCGCGGCCCTCAAATTGAACACCTTCCTCGACAACTTCGACGCCGCGAGATTCAATTTCGACGGCGTCGATCATTCGAAGGACTTCAAGGCGTCGGAGAGCGCGTACTTCTTCGATTGGTTCATGAAGAACCATGAGAGCCTGTTCTCGGCCTACTCCGTGCTCGGCAACGATGCGTCGAAGCGACTATACCTGCACCTGATTGCGTTCAGGCTTGCCGGGCACTTCAGCGTCAGATTGCCGGTGGCATTCGCGGGCAAAACCGCGGAATACGAGCGCTACAAGGCCGCCGAAAAGTCCGCCCCGAGCCGGCTGCCGTCGAGCGGGCAGTTCGGCGGGCTGAAGCATTTCGATTTCGAGTATGAGAACCATCGGTATCGCGTCGACTGTATCGGCCTGGACTCCTACTTGTTTCGCCGGCAATACTTTTACGACGATGGCGCCGTGAAGATTTCCCCGGAGCCGGACGATGCGGTGATCGACGGTGGCGCATGCACGGGAGACACGGCGGCGGTGTTTTCCAATGCCGTAGGTCCCCGCGGCAGCGTCTACTGCTTCGATCCGGTCGCCGACCATCTCGCGATACTCGAACACAACGTCAAGCAGTTCGCCCACGACAACGTCAAGATCATGCCCTATGGGCTGTCGGACAAGAATGTCCTGGCGCAGCCCATCGTGCTGAACCAGTATGCCCCCGGGTTCAGCTCGGGGAATGCTCCGGTGCCCTTGAGGTCAATCGATTACTTGGTGAACACCCAGGACATTCAAAAGATCGATTTCCTGAAACTGGACGTGGAGGGGGCCGAATTGGACTCGATCCGGGGTGCCCGCGAAAGCATTCAGCGATTCAAGCCCAAACTCGCGATTTCGCTGTATCACAAGCCGGGAGACCTGTTCGAAATCGTTCTCTACATCAAAGACAAGTTTCCATTTTATTCTTGCTATCTCGATCACTACTCGATTCATGCCGAGGAGACAGTGCTCTACTGCCGGGCTTGAGATCGCACCGGGTCAACCCACGGGCACGGCCGGATTCCCAAACACTTTCGCGCCTGGCGCGACGCGTCGCAGCACGACGCTGCCTGCCCCCACGAAAGCCCAGGCACCCACGGTGGCGTCCGGCAGGATGGTGGCATGGCTGCCGAGAAACACTCCTTCTTCCACCACCGCCCGGCCGTTGATCTCGCAGGATCCACAAACTTGAGAGAAGTCGCCGATACGGGTGTCGTGCGCGGTATTGCTGTGGGTGCCGAACACCACATGCCGGCCCAGCCGGATGTCGCAGGACAACTGGGTGAAGGGTCCGAGTATGCTGCCCTCGCCGATGTGCACCTCATGCCCCACCAAGGCCGTCGGATGAATCAGCGTGGCGAAGCGGGCGCCCTTGCCGCTCATCAGCGAGCAGTAGCGCCGCTTGACCTCGGGCTCGCCGATCGCACAGAGGAAGACGTCGCCAGGGACCGGCTCATAGGCCTCGGCACTCGCGAGAATGGGCGCAGCGTAGGAGAATCCGCGCAGCAATTCGGGCCGGTCGTCCACGAATCCCTTGATCTTCAACGGAGCGCCGGCGCGGATGGCTTGCTGCGCCCAGGTGTGGACTTCCCGCCCGAAGGCGCCGGCGTTGATGATGATCAGATGGCCTGTTGCGGTCATGTTGAATACTCGGACAGGCTTAAGCCGTCATGTTCACGGTGCGCCCGCCGTCCACCACGAACTCCTGACCGGTGATCCAGCGCGCCTTGTCCGACAACAGAAACTCGACCGCCCACGCCGCATCGTCCGGTTCGCCGATGCCGAGCGGATAGTCGGCCTCCATTCGGGCGCGCAATTCGGCGTCGTTCAGCATGGCCTCCGTCATCGCGGAACGCGTGGCGCCGGGCAACACGGAGTTCACTCTGATGTCGGGCGCCAGCTCGACGGCGGCGGCGCGCATGAACGCGTCCAAGGCGCCTTTGCTGGCGCAGTAGACGCTGAATCCGCGCGCGCCGAATTTGCTGGCCGTGCTGGAGATGAACACCACTCCCCGAAGATGCTTGCCATTGATCTTTCTGCGCACCAGCAAGCGGAGGATTTCCAGGGCCGCCATGAAGTTCACGTCGATGATCTCCTGCGCCAGCCCGCGCTCGAGCAGGCGCAGCGGCTGCACGGCAAGGGTGCCGGCGGAGTGAACGAATCCTTCGATCCCAAGTCGATTCGACTCGATGAAGGCCTTGAGAGAATTCTCGATGGCATCGCCCTGCCGCAGATCCAGATTCCACAGCAGGTGCTCTTCCGGCCGATGGCACAGTGCGCGGGTCTCGAGCAGCCGCGCGATGTCGCGGCCGTGCAGGATCAACCGCCTCGATTGCGACAGATGTACGGCGACGCGGCGACCGGTGCCTGACGAGGCACCCGTGATCAAGGTGGCATTGTTCGGATTCATTGAAGTGGGTTCTTTCTTCAGTGCGCGGTGTAGCCGCCGTCCACGGTCAACACCGAGCCGGTAATCCAGCGTCCGGTGTCGGCGAGGAGAAATGCGATGCTGTGGGCCACGTCGAGCGGCGCACCCAATCCGAGCGGATGATCCTCCTCGACGCGGGCTCGTTGCTGTGCGTCCCAGGGCGAGGCCATGCGGTCGAACATCGGGGTTGTCACGAAGCCGGGCGCCACACAGTTCACACGAATCTTGCCCGGCGCCAATTCGATCGCCAGCGAGCGCGCCAGACCGTGCAGTGCGGCCTTGCTCATCGAATACGCGGCCGCGCCCGGCGCCCCGGCCGATGCCATGACGGATGAAATGAACACGATGGACCCGCCCCGTGGGTCGCCGACCGCCTTCCTATTGAAGCCCCGGGCCAACGCCAGCGCGGCTTCGGTATTCAACAGGAGGATGTTGCGGTACAGCGCCGGGGTCAACAGACGCAGGGGCTGTACGCAGGGCAAGCCCGCGGCGTGCACCACCCCGAAAATAGGGCCGCCGGCCTGCGTCAGTTCGGCCATCCATGCCGGAATTCGTTCGACGGCCTGCAAATCGACGCTGTGGCGCGCATGTCCGTCCCCGGCCAGCTCCCCCCACAGGCCGTCCAATCCGGCTTCGTCGATATCAACGGCGACGACTTTCGCCTGCAGTTGACTCAGCAGGCGGCAGGTCGCCCGTCCGATTCCGGACGCGGCGCCGGTGACGAGCACTCGCCGGGATTCGAGGGACAGCGGATTGGCGCGCCCCGATTCGGCCGAAGCGCTCATTTTGCGGCGCGTCCCTCGATGGCGGCCGCAAGCTCTCCGACCGTTTTCATTTTGCGAATGTCCGCCGCCGTGAGATTCACCCCATAGGCAGAGTCCAGCATCGCGAGAATGGACAGCACGGTGAGTGAGTCCCAATATTCAAAATCGGCGAGGACGTCATCGGCCGCCACCGTCTCGGCCTCCAGTGTCTCCGCCAGTTTGACGTAAATATCATCCATAGTGTCGCTGCTCGTTGGTTGCATTGGGATATTCGATCGATTCGCAGAACGTCAGTGCGCCGAATGAAAGCAGCATGGATCCCCAGGTCAGACCCACGCCGAATCCGGCAAGACAGACGCGAAATGTATCGGCCATCATCTGCGCGCTCATGTTCGACGCGATGGCCATCGGTATGGTGACGCCGCTGCTGTTGCCGAAATGCTCGACGACGTTGTTCGGCATTTTGGAATAGGCCACCTGCATTTTGTCCGCCAGCTTTTGCAGCATGAAGCGGTTTGGCTGGTGAAAGAAGAACCAGTCGACGGCATCCACGGGCACGCCGGCCTCGGTGAGCAGCCGTTCAATCATCGGCGGCACCTCGGTCTGCACGAAATTGAACACCGCCGAACCGTCCATTCGCAGGTGATCCTTGGCGCGCAAATTGTTGTCGCCGACATCATCCAGCAGGGCGGTCGCCGGGGTCGACGGCATGCGCAGGCCGCCCGCCGGAATCATGAGCGCCTCATTGCGCGTGCCGTCCATTTTGAGATTGGCATAGATGACCGAGTCTGTTGCATCGCGCTCGACGACGGTGATGGATGCGGCGTCGCCGACCAGCGGGTAGCTGTTGCGATCCTTGGGCGAGGTCTTGCGGCTCAGCACGTCGGCATTGATGAGGATCACCTTGCGGATGGCGGGCTGCTCCAGCAGCAAAAAGGCCTCGATGAGGCCGACGACGAACCCGGCGCAGCCTTGGTTGATATCCAGGCAGAACATGTCCTGCTTCAGATTGAGCCGCCCCTGGATGATGCTGCTGGTGGGCGGCATCAGATGGTCGGGCGACTGGGTAACGAGGATGAGCGCATCGATGTCGGCGGGATCGAGCCGCCCCTGAGAGAAGAGATGCTCGAGGCCGTGTACGGCGAGATCGGACACACAGACGCCGTCCTCGACCAGCCGGTGTTTATCGTAGCCCATCACCTCTTTGAGCTTGAGGGATCGGTTGACCGGAAAGTTGAAGTTCTTCATTTCTTCGAGGAAGGAGCCCTCGTTGGACGGCACCACGGTCAACAGGCCGGAGATGCGCTTGCCGCGAAACACGAAATTCACGGCGCGACTCCGTACTTCCGCAGCAGCGCGCCGAGGGTGTCGAGGTTCTTGAAGTGCTCCGGCAGGATATCCACGCCCGTGATGGAAATGCCGTAGGTACGGTCGAGCGTCGCCACCAGCGTCATCATGTCGAAGGAGTCGAGCATGCCGTCGGCCAGGAAATCGCGGGACGCCGTGAAATCGGATTCGGGGCGGATCTCCCCGAGCACGCCGATGAGGGTGTTCATGGGCTCGCTCCCCCGCCGGCGGCCGTGGCGGCCAGCAGATGGCGATCGATCTTGCCGTTCGGATTGCGCGGCAGCTGGTCGACACGGCGAATCGCGGTCGGCAGCATGTACTTGGGCAGATAGGCGGCCAGCCGCTCGCGGATGAAGGCGGCCGACTTGTCCTCTGCGGACTCGAAGAACAGTGCGATCTCTTTCTTGCTTTGGTTATAGGTGACGCAGGCGTTGCCGATGCCGCTCAATTGCAGCGCCGCATGCTCGATCTCGCCCAGGTCGATCCGGTATCCCAGGTGTTTGATCTGATAATCCTTGCGCCCCACGATCATGATCTCCCCGCGCCGATTGCGGTGCACGATGTCGCCGGTGCGATAGATCAGTTCGGGATAGTGCGGATTGAGCGGATTCTGCACGAATGCCTGGGCAGTTCGTTCGGGGTTGTTCCAGTAGCCCATGCTGAGCGAACTGCCGCGCACGCACAGCTCGCCGAGTTCGTCATCCCGCACGGGCCGGTCCTGCTCATTGAGAATGAGGATGTCCGAGTTGCGGCACGGAACGCCGATGGGTAGTTTCTCGTCGTCGGCCATGTCGCGGTCGACCACGAAGTAGGTGCAGTCCACGCTGATCTCGATGGGACCGTAGAGATTGACGAATTGCGCGCGCGGCAGATTGCGCCGCCAGTGGTTGAGGTACTTGGTGGGAAACACCTCGCCGGCGAAGAACACCCGGCGCAGCGCCTCCAGCGGCCGTTTCGCGAGCAGGTCCTGGTTGGCGACGTTCACCATGATGGTCGGCACCCAGAAGACGAAATTGACGGATTGCGCCGCCACGAACTCGAGCAGTGCGGCGGGGAAGGCGGCGGTCTGCTCGGGAATGATGACCAGCGTCGCTCCCTTGGCGAGGCATAGGTATAGCTCGAGCGTGTAGATGTCGAAATGAAACGGCGACAGGCTGCCGATGATTTCGGCGCCGTCGAAACCGAAGCGCGCGAACGCCCAGTCCATGAAGTCGATGGTGCCGCGGTGGCTCAGGACCACGCCCTTCGGGACGCCGGTGGAACCCGAGGTGTGAATGATGCAGAGGGGATCGGTGTCGATCACCCGCTCCAATCGCGCCCGCAGGAGCGACTCGTCGTAGGCAGCGTCCGGCCCCAGCGCCGCATCGATGAACAGCAGCCGGTGCTCCGACGCCCCCGCCGCTCGCAGCGCGCCAGCGTGCACCGCCGAGGTGAGGATGAGCTCTGGCTCCAGATTCTTGAGAGTCGCCTTGAGGCGTTCCGGCGGCGCCTTGAGATCGAGATTGGCGTAGCAATTGCCCGAGTACAAAATACCGAGATCGGCGACGATGGTCGCGGCGCTCTTCGGCAGGAAGACCGCCACCGGCCGGTTCAAGGCGGCGGTGCGCTCGAGAATGAGCGCCGCGCAGTTCTTCGCGCAACGCGCCAGCGCCTCGAAGGTCATCTCCCGGCCCTGATCGATTACCGCGGTCTTGTGCCGATTCGCCGCCAGAGCGCCCTGCTCGAGATATTCCAGCACGTTTATTTGCATTGGGTCGCCGTCGCTGTGGCGGGTCCGTGGGACTGGTATTCATCGCGCAGATCGCGCGCCGGAAATCGCGGCGCCAAGCGGCCGCGAAAGTCGCGCATTTGCACGACGTTCGCCGTATCGTCGCGCCGTCCGGATATCCTCACCCAGGGTGAGATATCGCCGAAATCGAAATAGTAGCTGATGAAGTAGCGCAGCCCCGCGACCGCCGGCTTGAACGGCTTGAGCTGGCGATTCACGCACAAATTGAACAAGTCACGCCGCAGCAGCCGGCCGCCCTGACACTCCTGCCAGATCGACTCGGGCACGATGATCTCCTGGTCGCAGGGCATGCCGGTCTCCTCGTCCGCCGAGATGGACAACCCTTCGCCGCGCACGCAAAACGAGATCCGCGACAGCGGCTTGGCGCCGGCGCCCACGATCACGAAGTCGATCCGCACCGTGGCGGTGATGGGAAATACCCGGGGAAAGTATTGACGCAGCTCCTCCAAGAAGCGCGGCAGCGCCGCCGCGTCGAATCCGCCGCGGGCGCCGAAATCGTCGTAGGCGGCAACGAGCTCGTCGTAGCGCA
>JBARBX010000816.1:0-13712 GCA_049793535.1 Steroidobacteraceae bacterium
GCGCTCACCTGCGGCGAAGAAACGGCCGCGGTGTTCAACAGCGTCGAGTGGTTGACCCGGACGCAGCCCAAGGTCCTGGACGCCGAATTCGCCCTCAATGAAGGGGCCGGCGGCGAACTCGATAAGAACGACAAGCCGGTGTCGCTGCAAATTCAAGCCGGTGAAAAGGTGTACCAGGACTTCACCCTGGAAGCCTCCGACGTCGGCGGCCATAGTTCGCGGCCGACCAAGGCGAACCCGATCACTCGCTTGAGCGTCGGCCTCGCCAAGCTCGGCGTTTACAATTTTCCGGCGGCGCTGAATCCCGCCACCCGCGGCTACTTCGAGGCACAGAGCAAACTGCAGCCGCCGGACATTGCCGCCGACATGCGCGCCGTATTGAAGAATCCCCGGGACGAGGCCGCGATCGAGCGGCTGTGGGCGGTCAACCCCGGCTGGAACGGCTCGTTGCGCACCACCTGTGTGGTTACGGAAATCACCGGCGGCCATGCACCGAACGCCCTGCCGCAACATGCGAGCGCCAACGTGAATTGCCGCATCCTTCCCGGCGTGCCCATCCCGCAAGTCCAGGGGGACATCGTCAAGATACTGGGAGACCCGAAGATCAGCGTCGCCCCCACCGGCGACCCCGGCATCCAATCGCCGCCGCCGCCATTGACCCCCCGCATCATGGGGCCGGTGCGCAAGGTCGCCGATGAGATCTGGCCGGGCGTCGCCATCGTCCCAACCATGTCCACGGGCGCCACGGACGGTTCCTATCTCAATGCCGCGGGTGTGCCGACGTACGGGCTGTCGGGAATGTTTCACGACCTGGAGGGAAGTCACGCACACGGTCTCAACGAACGCATCCGGGTGAAGTCGCTCATGGACGGACGGCGCTTTCTCTATGAGATAGTGAAACTGTACGCCGATGGCCTCTGAAGAAACCGACGCGGCAGCGTGAATGGCCGCCGTTGCCCCGGCCGATATCGCGGCCCGACTCGACCGACTGCCTTCATCGCGCGCAGTGTGGAGCATCGTCGTCCTGGTCTCGTTCGGCTGCGTATTCGAGTTCTACGATCTTTTCTTTACGGCCTATGTCGCGCCCGGGATGATCGACGGAGGTCTATTCACGCCTGACTCCCTGGGCGCGTTCGCGAGCCTGGGCATCATTCGAGTCGCCGGTTTCGGCACCTTCGTGTTTTCGACCTTCGCCGGCTTATGGTTCGGTGTGGTGGCATTTGGTCACGCCGCCGACCGTTTCGGCCGCAAGGCGGTGTTTACGGCCTCGCTGGTGTGGTACTGCCTCTGCACGGCCATCATGGCCTTTCAGCACTCGGGGTTCTGGCTCAACATCTGGCGGCTCGTCGCCGGGGTGGGCTTCGGCGTGCAGTTGGTCACTGTCGACACGTACATCGCGGAACTCATGCCGCCCAACCTGCGCGGCCGGGCATTCTCCGTCAATCAATTCATCTCATTTTGCGTGGTGCCGGTGGTGGCCTTGCTCGCGTGGCTGCTGGTACCGCAGAAGCCCTTGGGGTTGGACGGCTGGCGCTGGGTGGTGCTGCTCGGCTCCGTCGGCGCATTGGTCGTATGGGCGCTGCGCGCCGGCATCCCGGAAAGCCCGCGCTGGCTTGCGTCCCGAGGCCGATTGCAGGAAGCGGATGCCATCGTCGGCGCTCTCGAGATCAAGATCGGAGCGGAGATCCGAGGCCCGCTGCCGACGCCCATGCCGACCGCGGTCGAACCGCCGGGCTCGGCGCGGCTCGCGGATATATTCTCCGCCCGGTATCGCGGCCGAACGCTCATGCTCTCGGTGTTCAATGCCGCCCAGGTCATTGGTTTCTACGGCTTCAATTCCTGGATCCCGACCTTGCTCATCGCGCGAGGCATCAACATCACGCGCGGGTTGGAATACGCCTTCATCATCGCGCTCTCCCAGCCCCTAGGTCCCCTGCTCGGCAGCCTCTTTGCCGATCGCGTCGAACGCAAGCACCAGATCATCGCGGGGCTCTCGGGCATGGCCGTGATGATGGCGGCCTTCGCCGTCGCGACCTCCCCGGCCGCTCTCATCGCCATCGGCATCGCCTTCACTCTGTCCGCGAACGTCATGTCCTTCGCCTATCATGGGTATCAGGCGGAACTCTTCCCGACCCGGATTCGCTCGCGCGCCGTGGGGTTCGTGTATTCCTGGAGCCGCATCGCCGCCGCCTTGTCGGGTCTGGTCATCGGCTCCCTGCTGCACGGCGGCGGCGTACCGGCGGTTGCCCTGTTCATCGGCGGCGCCATGATCGTCGGCATCGCCGTCATCGGGATTTTCGGTCCCTCCACCAAAGGCTTAGGCTTGGAGGAGTTGAATGCGGCGGCACCCACGGCGTAGCTCATGACACAAATCGATTTGCTGATCGTCATCGTCTACATGGTCGGAATCGTGGCGGTCGGATTTTGGGCGCGGCGCAAGATCACCTCGCAGGAGGAATTTCTGGTCGCGGGCCGCTCCGTGGGACCGTTGCTCTACTCCGGCACGCTCGCAGCCATCGTGCTGGGCGGCGCCTCCACGGTCGGCGGCGTCAAGCTCGGCTATCAGTACGGGATTTCTGGGATGTGGTTCGTGTTCATGTTCGGGCTCGGAATCCTCGTGTTGAGTCTGGGTCTGGTCAAGCGGATTCTCGGCCTGAAGCTCTATACCGTTCCGGAATTGCTCGAGCGCCGCTACAACGCCTCCGCGCGGATCGCGGGCGGTGCCGTCATGGTGGGCTACGACCTCATGGTCAGCGTGACGGCCACCATCGCGGTGGGTTCGGTCATGGAAGTCATCGTCGGCATTCCGCGCACCGAAGCCATTCTGATCAGCAGCCTGGTGATGGTGGGTTATTCGGTGCTCGGCGGCATGTGGTCCCTGACCCTGACCGACATCATTCAATTCGTCATCAAAACCGTTGGATTTCTGTTCATCCTGCTGCCGGCAGCGATCATGCACGCGGGTGGCCTGTCGGGAATGCACGCCAACCTGCCGAGCGAGTTTTTCTCATTCGGACACATCGGCGCCGGAAAGATCGCCTCGTTCTTCCTGCTTTATTTCTTCGGCATCCTGATCGGCCAGGACGTCTGGCAGCGGGTGTTCACCCGTGCTGCTCGAGGATGTGTACCTGCGCTTGCGCGGCACCCTGAGCACGGGATCGATCGCCCAAAGCCGCGGAGTCACGCTGGCATTGGGACTGGTCATGACGGTGGCCTCCTGTGTAATGCATGACGTCATCACGGCATTGACCGTGGCCTATGATCTGCTGGTCGGGGGTCTTCTCGTACCCATCATCGGAGCGATGATTTGGCCGCGCGGAACCACCGCCGGCGCGCTGGCATCGATTGCGCTGGGCAGCGCCTTGGTTCTGCTGTTCCTCGTTCTCGACGGCCTCGACTCCGACCTGCCGATTTACGTCGGGCTCGCCGGCAGCCTCATCGCCTACGTCGCCGTGAGTCTTGGCCGCGGCTCGCGGCCAAGCACAACAGAAGGGGCAAGCTGATGACCAAGAAACACTCGAAGAAATCCGATCTCGCCGGATCGGTTCTCCACGACCCGATGAAGGAACCGCGCTATGCGGAAATCGCGACCTTCATGCGCGCGCCGCTGGCGCGCTCGCTTAACGATGTGGACATCGGCTTGATCGGCGTCCCGACCGATCTCGGAGTCACCAACAGGCCCGGTGCGCGGCACGGCCCGCGCGAAATTCGCAACTCATCGAGCCTCATGCGCACCTTCAACCTGGCGATGGGGGTGAATCCCTACGAGCTCTGCCGCATCGCGGACCTTGGCGACGTGCGCCTGTCGCACCGCTACGATCTGGAGAAGCAGGTCGAAGACATTGCAGCCTTCTATCGCCGGGTGCACGCGGCCGGCGTTCGTCCCGTCACCGCCGGCGGCGACCACTCGATCACCTATCCCATATTCAAGGCGATTGCCGCCGATGCGCCCATCGGCATGGTTCATATCGACGCCCACACCGACACCTGGGGCGAGTTCTTCGGCTCCAAGTTCACTCACGGCGCCCCGTTTCGGCTGGCAGTCCAGGACGGACTCCTGGATCCGAAGCGCACCATACAAATCGGCATTAGCGGCGGCCAGAACTCCATGGAGGGCATCGAGTTCTCGCAGTCGCACGGCATGCGCGTGGTGTTCATCGAGGAATTCGCAACGCTCGGCGTCGAGCGAATCATCGAGGAAGCGCGCCGGGTGGTGGGCGACGGCCCCACCTATATCTCCTTCGATGTGGACGGACTCGACCCTGTCTATGCGCCCGGCACCGGCACCCCTGAAATCGGCGGCATCACGACCCTGGAGGCGCAGCGTTTGTTGCGCGGATTGCGCGGCCTGAACCTCATCGGCGGCGACGTCGTCGAAGTCGCCCCGCCCTACGATCAGACCGGCAACACCGCCCTGGTCGGCGCGTCCATCATGTTCGAAATTTTGTGCCTGATCGCGGACCGGCATTTCGGGACCGGCCGCGGATAGGCGCACCACCATGCACAACTACTACCCTCTGTTCATTGCGCTGGCAGGATTTGTCGTTGCCGGTTTGCTCTCCCAACGGGCGGTATCGCTGATGCAACCCGATGCCAAGGTTGCGCTGGTGGACGCTTCCGCGCCCACTCGTTTGCTCACCATTCTCTTGGTAACCGTGTTCGTTGGGTTGGTCATCTGGCGCCCCGCTGTTGGGTGGGCCTTTCTGGGTGCCGCCTATCTCTGTCTTGGTGTTCGGTCGATTGTTCGGCTTCAGCGTCTCAAATTTCCTGTCCGGATCTCTCGGCTCCTGCACGCGGGAAACCTCACGGCCTGCATTGGCATGATAATTTGCGCATGCATATTCGAGCTGAGAGCCCTTTACTGAGGCGCTAGCCGCTCCACCCCTGGCAACCGCCGAGAAATAGGCCGGTTGTCTTGTCCGCCCAGAGATCGAGCTCTGCGGGCGTCATCGGCGCGCCGTACCCCATCGCACGACGCTGCGGCACCGAAACGACCATGAAGATGAACTGTTCCGCGGCGAACAAGCGCTGCTCCGCGCTGAGCTTCGACTTGCGCAGATCGCGAGCCAACAGGTCGCTGATCAGAGTCGTCGCCTCGCGCGTGCTGCTGTCGCCGTTGACGGCGCGGGCCAACTCTGGGAATCGCCCGGATTCGGCCATGATCAGCCGGTGCAGTGCCAGCGCCGGAGGCGCGAGGGCGGCGCGCAATATCATGTTCGCCAGACGCCGCAGTACGTCGTGCAAAGTCGCCCCTTCGATCAGAGGCACCCCTGCGGGCGGACGAATCTGTTCGATGATGTCGTGGACGACGGCGGTGAACAGCGCCGACTTGTCTTGGAAACGATGGTAGAGGGTGCGTTTCGAGATTCCGGCGCGCGCGGCCACCGCTTCGATGGTGGTCGATTCGTAACCCTGCGCCAGGAAGAGTTGTGTGGCGACTTCCAGGATTCGCCGGCGCAGATGCAATGCCTCGGCACGAGTGGGCCGCCCGCCCCGTCCGCCGGCTTTGGTCGCCTTCCTTCGCTCCATCCGCTAACTGTCGCTCCCTAATTCGCCCCTAACGCCGCGTGTAGGCGTAGCCACCCGCGTGATAGCCACCAGCGCCCGCGTAATTGCGCGGGCGCGGCGCGTAGTTGGCACGCGGTGCATAGTAGGTGCGCGGAGCCGAGTAGTACACCGGCGCTGGTGGTGCATAGTACGCCCGCGGGGCGGCATAGTAAGCCGGCGGCGCATAGTAAGCCGGCCGCGGATAGTAAGCCGGTGCCGGCGGTGCGTAGTAGGCTTGCGGCTGGGGCGCGTAATAATTCTGCGGCGGCGGCGCATAATTGGGCTGCGCCGGCGCTTCCGGCACACTCGCCTCGATAGCGGCGGAGGCAATGGCAAGGGGGAGCGTTGCAAGACCGAACACCGCCCCGAAGAGGCCTCGTCCCAGTCCCCAAGGATGCAGGTGCCCGTAACCGTGGGGTCCGGCCTGCGCGGGAGCAATGGAAGTGCACGCGATCACCGCAGCGGCCACTGCCGTCATAACCACTCGTTTGAATCCCGGCATGGCTGCTTCCTTAAGGTGAGGTCAGAACGCCTTGGTGGCAACACCATACGCCTCTCACTAATGAAACGCAACGGTACCGTTCCATTACGATTGGCGGCCTGCCACCCCCTCCGCATTGACGCCGACTATCGCGTTGATAGAGAGAGCCGATTTGACTTGCCGCTGTCCCGGGGTCTACCTTCGCGGCAGAAAAAAGCAATGCGTATCAGTTCAATTTGTCGGAGGAGCGTGCCGTGAATTTAAAAGGTAGTAAGACGGAAAAGAATTTGAAGGATGCATTCGCAGGCGAATCGCAGGCGAATCGCCGGTATTTGTACTTCGCAGCGAAGGCGGACGTCGAAGGGTTCAATGACGTGTCAGCGGTGTTCCGTTCCACCGCCGAGGGTGAGACGGGCCATGCCCACGGTCATTTGGAATACTTGGAAGCGGTGGGCGATCCGGCCACGGGTCTGCCGATCGGCGCGACTTCGCTGAATCTCAAAGCGGCGATCGCGGGCGAAACGCATGAATACACGGATATGTACCCCGGCATGGCCAAGAGCGCCAGAGACGAGGGCTTCGGCGAGATTGCCGATTGGTTCGAGACCCTGGCCAAGGCGGAGCGTTCGCACGCGAATCGCTTTCAAAAGGCTTTGGATAACCTATAGTCCTGAAACGTCGCCGCCGGCGACCTACGCGAACGGGCTCCATTGTCGGAGCCCGTTCGCCATTTCGGTCGGGAGATGAACCTTGTCCGACGGACAGACTGAGCCGGGGCGCGAGGGCAATCTGCAAGCGCCCACGCGCCATGCCCTTGGCTGGCAGGAGCCGCAGTTCTACAACCCCGAGGCGCTGCAGAAGGAACTGGATCGCGTATTCGACATCTGCCACGGCTGCCGCCGCTGCTTCAACCTGTGCAACTCCTTTCCGACGCTGTTCGAGCTGATCGACGAGTCGAAAACCGGAGAGCTCGACGGCGTCGACAAGAAGGACTTCGCCAAAGTCGTCGACCAGTGTTACCTGTGCGACATGTGCTACATGACCAAATGTCCGTATGTGCCGCCGCATCCCTGGAACATCGACTTCCCGCACTTGATGCTGCGCGCCAAGGCGGTCAAGCATCGCAGCGGCGCGACTCGCTGGCGCGACAAGGTCCTCAGTTCGACGGATACGGTGGGCATGATTGCGGGGATTCCCGTCGTCGCCGAAATCGTCAACGCGGTCAACCGCAGCTCCCTGGGGCGCAAGGTTCTCGACGCCACGCTCGGGGTACACCCGACGGCACCGGTGCCGCCGTACCGATCCGACACCCTGCGCAAACAGTTCGCCAAGCGCGCCAAGCCCGCGCAGGCCATACCGGCGGCGCAATCCGCCGGCGCGACTCGCGGCCGGGTCGCCCTCTTCGCCACCTGCTACGGCAATCGCAACGAGCCCGACATCGGACTCGATCTCGTCCGGGTATTCGAACACAACGGTATCGAAGTCGCCCTGGTTGACCGGGAGAGCTGTTGCGGGATGCCCAAGCTGGAGCTCGGCGATCTGCAAGCGGTCGCGGATTTGAAGGCCAAGAACCTGCCGCCGCTGCTCGCCATGATCGATCGAGGCTACGATATCGTCGCGCCCATCCCCTCCTGCGTGCTGATGTTCAAACAAGAGTTGCCGCTGATGTTTCCGGACGAGCCCGACGTGGCCAAGGTCAAGGCGCATATATTCGATCCGTTCGAATACCTGGCCCTGCGGCACAAATCCGGGCTGATGCGCACGGATTTTGCAAAGCCCCTGGGCAAGGTGGCGTATCACGTGGCCTGTCACCTGCGAGTGCAAAACCTCGGCCTCAAGACCCGCGACGTCTTGCAACTCATTCCCGGAACCACGGTGGAGCCTATCGAACGTTGCTCGGGCCACAATGGGACTTACGGGGTCAAGCGCGAGTTCCGCGACACTTCCATGAAAATCGGCAAGCCGGTCATCCAGCGCGTACAGGCGAGCGGCGCCGACTTTTACGCCAGCGATTGCCCGATGGCCGGGCATCAAATCGAGAGCGGGCTGGACAATGGTCCGCCGCCGACGCATCCGCTCACGCTGCTTCGAATGGCTTACGGATTGGGCGACACGTGAAAAAACTGACCCGCCGCGATCTTCTGACCTTGGAGCAGTACGCGAAAGACCGCTCGCGGCTGCGCAGCGCCGTCATTGCCCACAAGCAATTGCGCAATGTGCAGGTCGGACCGAACATGACTTGGTGCTTCGAGGATTTCACCACCATCCGCTACCAGGTCCTGGAGATGCTGCGAGCCGAGCGCATCTTCGAGAGCGAAGGAATCCAAGGCGAGATCGACGCCTACAATCCGCTGATACCCGATGGCCGCAATTGGAAAGTCACGCTGCTGCTGGAGTTTACCGACCCCGAGGAGCGACGCGCGGCGCTCGAGCGATTGATCGGCGTGGAGGACCGGTGCTGGATCCGGGTGAGCGAAATGGAGCGCGTTTTCGCGATCGCGGACGAAGACATGGATCGTGAAAACGAGGACAAGACCTCGGCCGTACATTTCCTGCGGTTCGAGTTGACCCCATCGATGGTGGAGGCGATGAAGAGCGGCGCCTCCCTGTGCCTGGGCGTCGATCACGACCATTATCGGCACCTCGTGGGCCCTGTTCCCGATCCGTTGCGTGTTTCCCTGAGCCGCGACCTCGATTAGCCGGAATCTTTGACGCCGGCGTCTGTCTACCGTGAGTCTCGCCTGATTCGAAGGGTTCCATCATGAGCGCCGCGACCGAGCCGGTTCGACCGCAGCAGCCGCAGAAGGTCGGTGAGGAAGCGGCTTTGATCATGCTCGACGCGCTGGCGGATGGGGATTCCCGTACCGCACCCGTGGTTGAATCGCACACCTCTCCGGCCACGGCACGACCTGGCGAGGCACCGTCCATCTTGCGGCCCGCGGTGCGCGAAGTGAACATCGGCGACTTGCTGCGCAATCGGTATCGGGTGTGCGGAATCGTCGGGCACGGCGGGATGGGCACGGTCTTTGAGGCGACGGACGAGTATCGCGTCGACCTGGCTTCGACCAATCGGCGAATGGCCATCAAGGTGCTGCATACGGAGATAGCCCGGCGCGAAGAACTGCTGACCGAGCTGCAACGCGAGTTCCAGCACCTGCAACTGCTCTCGCACCCGAACGTCGTTCGAGTGCATGAATTCGACCGCGACGGCGATGTCGCCTTTTTCACCATGGAGTTGCTGCGCGGCGCGCTGCTGAGCCATGTACTTCAGACCAGGAGTGCCGTCGCCCTGCCGCGGCCCTACGCATGGGCCGTCATCCGCGACATCGGCGCCGCACTCGTTCACGCACACTCGCGCGGCGTGATTCACGGCGACGTCAATCCGCAGAACATATTCATCACGCATGACGGCGAGCTGCGGGTCCTGGATTTTAGCGCCTCGCACCGGTTGCTCGCGGATCACCGGCCCGGGGACAAAACCTTGTCGCAGCGATCTCCCGTCGCGACTCCGGGCTACGCGAGCTGCCAGCTGCTCGAAGGCCGGCGGCCGGATGCACGGGACGATTTGTTCGCCTTCGCCTGCGTCGCGTACCTGCTGCTGTCGGGACACCACCCTTTTCCCCGGCGTTCCGCCCTCCAGGCGCGGGCGGAGCAATTGCGCCCGCAGCGCCCACCGGGACTGTCCAGCCGCCAATGGCGCGCACTGCGCCACGGTCTTCGCTGGGAACGCGACCAGCGGCCGCCGGATATCCAGAAATGGCTGGACCGTTTGGGGTTACGCGCCGCCGCGCCTCGCCTGCCCACACTGCCTGAAGTGATCAAGTCACGGCCAGTCCGCGGCGGCAACACCGGCTGGGCGGCCGCCGCCCTTGTGATGCTCGCACTGTTCGCGGCAGCCGGCTATTGGGCGGCGATGAATCGCGATTCGTCGACGCGCAACTCCACGCAACGCCATCCAGCCACGCCGGTCGCGACATCAATCTCGGCGCCGGTTTCCGCCACCGCTGCGGCGGCGAAGACAGACGCGCCGACGCCGAGCACGGCGCCCAAGTCCGCGCAGCCAATCCCGGCACCGCATCCAGCCGCTCGTCACGCCGCTGCATCCGCGCCGTCCGCACGCCCCACATCGACGCGGGCCGGCAATTCTGGGCCGGTGCGCATCGAGGTGGCCGCGGATGTCATCGACGTGCCCTACGGCGAACCGAGGGCCCATGTGTCGGTACGCCGCAACGGCACTGTTCGCGGACCGGCCATATTCAGATGGTGGACTGAATCCGGTACCGGGACGGCCGGGGTCGATTTCGTGCCGGTGATGCCGCATAGCGCGCGCATCGAGGATGGCAGCGCCGGCATCGAACTACCCATCTCGTTGGTGTACGCGACTGCACGCACGGGTCCCAAGAGCTTTTATGTCGTGATCGACCGGGACGGATCGGGCCCCGTGGTCGGGGCGCGCGACCGGACCCTGGTCACGCTGCTGCCGCGCGACTAACGCACCGTCCCGTAGAGCGAAGCGTAGGCCGTGCGCAGCAGATTCTTCTGCACTTTGCCCATGGTATTTCGCGGCAACTCATCGACGAACAGGATCCGCCGTGGGACCTTGTAGCGCGCGAGTCGCGCCCGAACCGCCGCGATGACATCGGCCTCGGTGGCAGCGGCCGCGGGCCGTAGTACGACGGCGGCCGTCACCGCCTCGCCCAAATCCGGATGGGGAACGCCGAACACCGCGCTCTCCATCACGCCGGACAAGGCATCCAGTTCGGTCTCGACCTCCTTGGGGTATACGTTGTAGCCGCCGCTGATGACGAGGTCCTTGGCGCGGCCCACGATGTGCACGTAGCCGTCGCCATCGATGTGGCCGAGGTCCCCCGTTTTGAACCAACCGTCGGCGGTAAATTCACTGCGTGTCTTTTCGGGATCCTGCCAGTATCCGCAAAACACATTGGGGCCCCTGACCTCCAGAGCACCGGTGGCCTGCGGTTCGACCGGGCCGGTGTCGCCAACGACGCGGATTTCGATTCCCGGCAGCGGCTGACCGACCGAACCCGGCTTGCGTACGCCCTGGTACGGATTCGAGGTGTTCATCAGGGTCTCGGTCATGCCGTAGCGCTCGAGAATCGTGCAGCCGGTGCGCTCGAGGAATTCCCGATGCGTCTCCGGGAGCAGCGGCGCGGATCCGGAGACGAACAGGCGCATGCCGGCGGCCGCTTCGCGATTCAATTCGGGCAACTGGAGCAGCCGCGTGTAGTACGTCGGAACCCCCATGAACACGGTCGACTGCGCCAGATGCTTCAATACCTGCGCGGCATCGAACTTGGGCAGCAGCAGCAGGCTCGATCCCGAGGCGAGCACGGTATTGATGGCGGCGAACAGGCCGTGAATGTGAAACAGCGGCAAGGCGTGCAGCAGAATGTCGCGGTTCGTGAAACGCCACGCATCGGCGAGCGCCGCGGCATTCGACGCCAGATTCGCGCGCGACAGTATCGCGCCCTTCGATCGGCCGGTGGTGCCGGAGGTGTACACGATGGCCGCGGGCGAATTCTGACCCGTCTCCTGCGGCAGGACGCGGTAGTCATCGCTCTCGCGCACGTGTTCCAGCAGGGATCCCTGGCCGTCCGCCGACAGGGTCTCGAGGTGGTGGACGGCGGCGCGAGCCGCCGCCGGCTCGAGCGTCGCGCGATCCGCAGGCCGGACGACCGCAAGCCGCGGTTGGGAATCACGCAGGAAGTACTCTACTTCGTTGGGCGTGTTCGCCGTATTGATGGGGACGAAGACCGCGCCCAGCCGCAGGCAGGCGATGTAGAGCAGCACGAATTCCACGGATTTCTCCGCCTGAACCGCGACCCGGTCGCCCGGCGCCACACCCAGGCGCATCAAGCCCGACGCGAAGCCTCCGGACAGGGTGTGCAGCGCCGCGTAGGTGAGCTCACGCCCGGCGGACGTCTTGAGAAACAGCCGTTGCGGTTGGCTGCGCGCGGCCGAATCAATCCATTCAGCAGGATCTGCGGTTGACATGGCGCGAGTGTGTACGCGCACCCCCCCACAAATCAATCCTCGACGATTCGGCTGTGCGCACGGGTTTCCTTCATGGTCAGCGCCACCACAAAGCTGATGGCCGCCACCGCCGAGGCATAGACGTAGAATCCGCGCTCCGATCCGATCGATTTAAACCACAGCGCGGCGTATTCGGCCGTGCCGCCGAATGCCGCATTCGCGACCGCATACGGCACCGCCACTCCCAGAGTGCGCACGGCGGTGGGAAATAGTTCGGCTTTCACCACGGCGCTGATCGAGGTGTAGCACGACTGAACCATCATCGCCGCGAAGATGAGGCCGAATGCAATCAACGAGGAACGCGTGTTCGCGACGCCGCTCATGACCGGCCAGGTGATGAGCGTCGCTCCGCCGAACGCCACCAGCATCATGGGTTTGCGCCCCACTCTATCGGAGAGCCAACCGAACAGGGGCTGCGCGACCATGAACGCGATCAGGCTCAGCGCGCTGATCTCGGTCGCCTGCTCCTTGGTGAAAGCGGCCGTATTGGTCAAGAATTTCTGCATGTACGTCGTATAGACGTAAAAGATCACGGAACCACCGCCGCTGAATCCCAGCACGGTCAGGACCTCGCGCGGGTGTTCGCGCCATAACCGGCGTAAGCCCCTTCCCAAGGATCCTTCGGACTCGGCGCGCACGAAGGATTGCGACTCTTGCAATCGACGCCGCAGCCAGAAGGCCACTGCGGCCAGCCCCGCCCCGATGACGAACGGAATGCGCCACCCCCACACCGCCATCGCGGATTTCGAGAGCAGGTGCTGCAGGACGATCAGCACGGCCAGCGCCGTCAACTGACCGCCGATCAGAGTTACATAGTGGAAGCTCGACCAGAATCCGCGATGCTTGCGGCCCGCCATCTCGCTGATGTACGTGGCGCTCGCGCCGTACTCGCCGCCCAGGGACAGGCCCTGGAACACGCGCGCAAGCAGCAAGATGATGGGCGCCGCGACTCCGATGGCCGCCGCGCCGGGAGTGGCGGCGATCAGCAGCGATCCGCCGCACATCAGCGTGACCGACAGCGTGAGGGCGGCCTTGCGGCCCACTCGATCGGCATAACGCCCCATCAGCCAGGCGCCGACCGGACGGGCGAAGAAGCCGACGGCGAACACCGCCGCGGCCTGCAGCAGTTGCTCGGTCCGATCGCCGTTGGGGAAGAACACCGGCGCGAAGTACAGGGTGGCGGCCGAATAGGTGTACCAGTCGAACCACTCGACCAGATTGCCTGCGGAGCCGCCGAGTACGGCGCCGATGCGCGACAGCGTGGCTGCGTTCAGGACTTATCGGCGTAGAACCAATACTCGGCGGAGTACGGCACTCGCACTTCCCTGTCGACGAGAAATTGATTGCACTCCTGCGGCGGCGCATTGCCACCGTGGGTGTGCAGCCGCTGTACATATCGCACACCGGCGAACAGGCCGCCCCCCGGAATCGCGGCCGGAACCGAGCCGGCACCCAACAACAGCCACGCAACGCTGTTCGAATCCGGGCTGTTCACCCGCGCCGCAACTTCACCCGTGACCCGGCTGCCATCCTTCGCCTCCCAGGTCGGGCCCGCGTAGTGCCTGCCGATCGAATGCCCGGCCGCGTCGAACAGTTCCGCGTCGGGGGCCTTCAACACCCAGGCGTAGTG
>JBARBX010000817.1:0-5124 GCA_049793535.1 Steroidobacteraceae bacterium
GGCCGCGCATATCTGCTGAAACTCATCGGCGCTCAGGGAAGCGCCACCCACCAGTCCGCCGTCCACGTCGGGCATCGAGAACAGCTCCGCCGCGTTGCCGGCCTTTACGCTGCCACCGTAGAGGATCCGCAAATGGCGCGCTATCTTAGCATCTTGCGCGTGGATGCGATCACGCAGCAGCGCGTGCACCGCCTGCGCCTGCTCGGGCGAGGCGGTGCGGCCCGTCCCAATGGCCCACACCGGCTCGTAGGCGAGGATGGCCCGCGCAAAGCCGCCGACTCCGTGCATCGCAATCACCGCGTCGAGCTGCCGGGCGACCACCGCTTCGGTCTGGTCCGCCTCGCGCTCATCCAGGGTTTCTCCTACGCACAGCACCGGCACCAGACCGGCCTGCAGCACCGCCGCAAATTTGCGGGCCACCAGCGCGTCATCCTCGTGATACCAGCGGCGCCGCTCCGAATGGCCGACAATCACGTAGCTACAGCCCACGTCCTTGAGCATCGCGGCGCACACCTGGCCGGTGAACGCGCCGCCCGATTCCGCGCACACATCCTGCGCGCCCACGGCAATGCGTCCGCCCTCGAGCGTGCGCACCGCATCGCTCAGATAGACATAAGGCGGAAACACCGCGATGTCGATCAGCCACTCCGGCTTCAGACTCATTTCCAACTCGGCGAGCAACGCTTCATTGGCGGCCCGTGAGCCGTGCATTTTCCAATTACCCGCGACCATCTGACGACGCATAGGGTGACCCTCGGCGGGAAAGGCGGCGAAGATTAGCCGCGCGGGCGCCTAACTGCAAGCCCTGAGTCTCTGCACCCGCTAGGCCCCGGCGCCGTTGGCCGCCGCCGCCGCTTCTTCGACCACCGAGGCGATGTCGCGTGCGCCCTTCTTGACCAGGTCCGCGTCGTACCCCTCCACCATGACCCGAATCACCGGCTCGGTGCCGGAGGCCCGCAGTACAATGCGTCCGCGGCCATCGAAGCGCCGTTCGACTTCCTGCGCCGCCTTCAACACGGCCGGCGCCTGCAGCGGATCGAAGCGCTTCGCCACACGGACATTGAGAAGCACTTGCGGATACTTGCGCATGCCGGCGGCAAGTTCGGCGAGACTCGCCCCCGATTGCTTCATCACGGCAAGCACCTGCAAGGCGCTGATCAAGCCGTCGCCGGTGGTGGTCTTGTCCAAGCACAGAATGTGGCCGGATGTCTCGCCCCCCAAGGTACCCCCGACCTCATTGAGCTTCGCAAGCACGTAGCGGTCGCCGACCTGCGCGCGGCTGAATTCGACGCCGATCTCGGCGAGCCCATGCTCCAATCCGAGGTTGCTCATCACGGTTCCGACCACCGGGCCCTTCAGCTCACCCCGGTCGTGTCCGTGCTTCGCCAGTATGTACAGCATCTGGTCGCCGTCCACGCAGCGACCGAGCGCGTCGACCATCACCACGCGGTCCCCGTCCCCATCGAGCGCCATTCCGAGCTGGGCGCGCACTCCGGGAACGGTGAGCTGCAGCAATTCCGGGGCCGTCGATCCGCAGCCGTCGTTGATGTTGCGTCCGTTCGGCGAGCAGCCGATGGGCACGATTTCAGCGCCCAGGTCGGCAAGGACCCGTGGCGCGACCTTGTAGCCCGCGCCGTTGGCGCAATCGATGACGATTTTAAAGCCCTCGAGATTCATGCCGGCAGGGATGGTCGAGGCGCAGAACTGCTGGTACTGAGTTCGGCTGCGGTCGATGCGAATGGCCTTACCCAAGTCCTTCGATTCCCGCGTCACAACCGGGATGTCGAGAAGGCATTCGATCTCATCTTCCACATCGTCGGACAGCTTGCTGCCGGTGGCGTCGAAGAACTTGATGCCGTTGTCCTGGTAGGCGTTGTGCGAAGCGCTGATGACGACCCCGAAGCTGCAGTCCAGCCGCTGCGTCATGTAGGCGATTCCCGGCGTCGGCAACGGGCCGATCAGCATGACATCGACGCCCGCGGCGACGAACCCCGCCTCCAGTGCGGACTCGAACATGTATCCGGAAACACGCGTGTCCTTGCCGATGAGCACGCGCCCGCCGCCCGGCGCCAGCACGCGTGCGGCGGCGCTCGCCAGGCGCAGCGCGAAATCCACCGTCATCGGCGCCTCGCCGACCCGGCCTCGCACACCGTCCGTGCCGAAATACTTGTTCAATGCTCGGTTCCTTGTAACACCGCGCTCACCATGCCGATGGCATCGCACGTCGCGCCCACATCGTGAGTGCGGATGATCCGGGCGCCCTGTGCCACCGCCAGCGCCGCCAACCCCAGCCCGCCGTACAGCCGTTCGTCCACCGCTCTTCCCAGCACCCGACCGATGAAGCTCTTGCGCGATACCCCGACGAGCAGCGGCGAACCCAGCGCCGCAAAACGCGACAGAGACTTGAGCAGGGTCAAATTGTGCGCCTGCGACTTGCCGAATCCCAGCCCCGGGTCGAGGGCGATTGCGTCGCGGGCGACGCCGCTGCGAATGCACTCATCCCGTTCGCGCACCAGGAATTGCGACACCTCGGCCACCACGTCCTCATAATAAGGATGATCCTGCATGGTGCGGGGCTCGCCCTGCATGTGCATCAGGCAGACTCCCACCCCGGATTCGGCCGCCAGCGCGCGCGCGCCCGGCGCACGCAGCGCGTACACGTCATTGACGATGCAGGCCCCCGCCTTGACCGCCGCCGCCATCACCTGGGGTTTGCTGCTGTCGATGGAGATGGCGATATCCGATGCCGCGGCAATGCCCTCGATCACCGGCACGATTCGCGCGAGCTCCCTGCCCTCGTCCACGGCGGCGGCGCCGGGCCGGGTCGACTCCCCGCCCACGTCGACGATGGCTGCGCCCTCCGCGATGATTTGCGCCGCCCGCTCGAGCGCGGCCTCGACCCCGGCATAGCGGTTGCCGTCGGAGAAGGAATCCGGCGTCACGTTGATGATTCCCATGACCACGGGGCGCGTGAGATCAATGGTTCTATGTCGGCAACGCCACTGCATGTAACTTCCGTAGCCTCGCAGCCGCTGTGAGTGTTGACGACGTCGGATGGTCGGGGCTGGATCGAAAAGGCATTTCCCGGAGCGTGAAAAACAGGATGTTTTTCCCGCAGCCTCCAGGGATGGATTCACGGCGGTCCGGGAAATGCCTTTCCGACGCAGCCGCGACCCACATGATTCGTGAACAATCGCGACGACTAGTGCTGGCCTGCGGGATTGACCAATGGCGCTGCCGGCTTCTCGGCGGACGGGCCGCGCGGAGTCGGCGTGGGCGTATCGTCCCAGTCCCGCGGCGGGCGCGGCACTCGCCCTTCCATGATGTCCTTGATCTGATCCTCGTCGATGGTCTCGTACTTGATCAAGGCTTCCGACATGGCTTGCAGCTTGTCCATGTTGGTCTGCAGGATCTTGTATGCCCGCTGGTAGTTGCTGTCGATCACGCGGCGCACTTCCTCGTCGATCACATGCGCCGTCACATCGGAGACCTGCTTGTGCTGCGTGACGCTGCGGCCGAGAAATACCTCGCCCGACTCCTCGCTGTAGGTCTGCGGGCCCAGGCGGTCCGACAGACCCCAGCGGGTGACCATGTTGCGCGCCAGCTCCGTGGCGCGTTCGATGTCGTTGGATGCGCCGGTGGTGACCGCGTCGGCGCCGAACACCAATTCCTCGGCGACCCGGCCGCCGAACAGCGTCGCAATCCGGCTTTCAAGCTGGCGCTTGCTGGTGCTGTAGCGATCGGCCTCGGGCAGGAACATCGTGACGCCCAGGGCTCTGCCTCGCGGAATGATGGTGACCTTGTACACCGGATCGTGCTCCGGCACGGACAGGCCCACGATGGCGTGTCCCGACTCGTGGTACGCGGTGTTGCGCTTCTCTTCCTCGGTCATGACCATGGAGCGGCGCTCGGCGCCCATCATGATCTTGTCCTTGGCGCGGTCGAACTCTTCCATGGTGACCGAACGCTTGTTGCTGCGGGCCGCGAACAGAGCGGCCTCGTTCACCAGGTTCGCAAGGTCGGCGCCCGAGAACCCGGGGGTGCCGCGCGCGATAACCGACGGCTTGACGTTGTCGCCGAGCGGCACCTTGCGCATGTGTACTTTGAGGATCTGCTCGCGGCCGCGCACATCGGGCAGCGGCACCACGACTTGACGGTCGAAGCGGCCCGGGCGCAGCAGCGCCGGGTCGAGGACGTCGGGCCGGTTGGTGGCGGCGATGACGATGATGCCCTCATTGCCCTCGAAGCCGTCCATCTCAACCAACAATTGATTCAAGGTTTGCTCGCGCTCGTCGTGGCCGCCGCCCAGTCCCGCGCCGCGGTGCCGGCCCACGGCATCGATTTCGTCGATGAAGATGATGCAGGGCGCATGCTTCTTGGCCTGTTCGAACATGTCGCGCACGCGGGATGCGCCGACGCCCACGAACATCTCCACGAAATCAGATCCTGAAATGGTGAAAAACGGCACCTTGGCTTCGCCCGCAATGGCCCGCGCCAGCAGAGTCTTGCCGGTACCCGGGGAGCCCACCATGAGCACACCTTTCGGGATCTTGCCGCCAAGTTTCTGGAACTTGCCGGGATCTTTCAAGAAGTCGACGATTTCGACGACTTCCTGTTTCGCTTCCTCGATGCCCGCGACATCGGCGAATGTAATATTTACCTGGTCCTCGCCCAGGAGCCGCGCACGGCTCTTGCCGAAGGACATCGCTCCGCGTCCGCCCGATGCGCCTTGCATCTGGCGCATGAAGTACGCCCAGAAGCCAATGAGAATCAATATCGGAAAGGCGGATATCAGTAGCTGCAAGAACACCGATTGCTGCTTCGGCGGCTCACCGCGGAATTTCACACCCTGGGACGCCAGCAGGCCGATCAGGGCGCTATTGCTGGTCTCGGGGTTGTAGGTAACGAAGGAGTCCCCGGTGGAGCGGCGCTTGCCCTCGATGATCTCGCCCTTGAGCGTGACCGAATCGACATTGTTGGCCTTCACTTCGGAGAGAAACTGCGAATAGTCGATGGTCGACGGCTGCCCGGTGCGCATGCCGAATTGGCTGAAAATGGCGAGCAATATGACCGCCAACGCAACCCACAGCAAAATCTGTTTCGTCAAATCGTTCAAGTTACACC
>JBARBX010000818.1:0-3985 GCA_049793535.1 Steroidobacteraceae bacterium
GCACGATGGATCGGCGCGATCGGCAATCCGGGATCCGCACGTGGCAGCGTTACCGTGAAGCAAGCCCCCCCGTCCTCGGCGTTGCGAGCGTCAATCGTTCCATGCAGGGCGAGCACCGTCTGTTTCACCAGATTGAGTCCAATGCCATGACCGACGGCCGCTGGCGCGGCGGATGCGCCGCGCCGCCCCCGCTCGAACAGTGCCGCCGACAAATGCGGATCGATCCCGGATCCCGAATCCACGATGGCGACGGTGACGCTGCCGCCCTGATCCGACACCGTCACCGCGATGACGCCGCCGTTCGGGGTGTGGCGTATGGCATTGATCAAGAGATTGGAGAAAATCGTGTCGAGCGCGTTGGCGTAGCTTCGCACCAAACAGGGTCCGCCGGCCAAGTCCAGCGTAATGGTCCGGCTGCCGGCGACGCGCTGAAAATCCGCGATCGCGCCACGCAGATACACCGCCAGGTCCTCACCCAGCCAAGCAATGGTGGAGGAGCTGTTCAAATGAGAGACGGTTATCAGGCTCTCGACGTAGCGGCGCAAGCTCTCACTGTGGCGGAGCAGATCGTCGGCAAGATGCATGTCCTGATGCGGGTCTGGATTATTCTTGAGCGCCTCCGCCGTGCCGGTCAGCAAAGTCAGCGGCGTGCGAATTTCGTGAGAGATGTTGGCGTAGAACTCGTCGCGCGCACTATTGGCAGCAGCGAGTTCACGCGTACGCGCGGCGACCGTGGCTTCCAGTCGGATATTGTTTGCGCGCAGACGCCGCTCTCGCCACTTTATCAATGCCGCCAGGGCGGCCGCGAGCAGCGCACCATAGGCCAGCAGCGCCAAGGGATGACGGTACCAGGGCGTCAATACGTGAATGGCCAGGTCGAGGGGCTTCTCGCTCCAAACGCCGTCATTGTTGGCACCCATGATCTCCAACGCATAGCGACCGGGATCCAAATTGCTCAAGACCACGGTGGCGTTGCCGCCGAGCGGCAGCCATTCTCCGGTCGAGGACAAACGGTAGCGGTAGCGATTGTTGATGCTGGCGTGAAAATCCAGCGCGCTGAATTCGATTTTGAGCGTGCCGAAATGATGTTGCAACTCGAGATGAGGTGCCGTCGCGCCCGCAGCCGACAACCAAAAGGGCGCGAGCTCCGCGTCGTTCAGCAGCATGGCCGAGAACTGCAACCGCGGCGCGCGCCGATTCAGTTCGATCTTGTCCGGGTCTAAATACAGCAATCCATCGTTGCCGCCGAAGAACAATTCGCCGTCGGCCGCTCGCACAGCCGCTTCGGAGTTGAATTCGGCAATCGGCAAGCCGTTGCTGCTGTCGAGCACGGAAATGGTGGGCCGGCAAGGCCATTCGGGGACGAGGCAGTTCTCTATGCGGGCCAGGCCGGCGGAAGTGCTCACCCAGAGGTCATTGTGCTTGCCCGGCAGAATGCCGTAGATGGTATTGTCGGGAAGCCCATCTTGCGTTGCGAAGGCCTGAACTTTGCCGCTGTCCGGGTCCAAGCGATCCAGACCCCCGCCCCAGGTGCCGACCCACAACATGCCGTTGCGGTCTTCGTAGATTGAAAACACATTGGGATCGCTGAGCTGACTTTTCCAAGCTCGGGCGAATCCTTTGCCGGGAATGAATTCCACCACACCGCCTTGATGGGTACCGAAGAAAACGTGGCCGCTGCGCGCTAGAACCGACGCCCGCAGCTGGGAAAGATCGGGGCCCGTGTAGTGCCGGCTTTGCAGGGTCGCGGGATCGAATTCGGTGACCGACGACACGCGACCGATAATGATGTGGCCATCGGGAAGCTCGAGAAAGTTGAAGATCATTGAATCCTGGCCGGTCGCGATGCGCTTCCAAGCGCCGGTGGCGGGGTCGTACCTGCTGATCGTCCCGCCGTTGCGACTTCCCGCCCAAATGGTCCCATCGCGCGCGACGAGCATTGCGCGTACTTCGGGTGTCGGCAATGCCGACGGCGTATCGGCATCTGCCGCGAAGTGAGTCCAGCTATCGCCGGCGCGGTTCCAGCGATACACCCCGTCCTCATTCATCCCCATCCATACATTGCCGTCTCGATCCACGGCCGGCGTGCGCACGTGGGGACTGATGCTCGACGGCGGCACCAACAGCCGCGCCTTACGGGCAAAACGCGAAAGCTTTGCGAGCCCAGAGCCCTCCGTGCCCAGCCAGAGCACGCCACTGTCGTCTTCCACGATCTGCGCCACCGAGGCGCCGCCCAAATTGCCGAGCTGGCTGTCGGGGCTATGGATAAAGCGCTCGAAGGGCCCGCCGAGCCAGCGATGCACGACGCCCGGGGTGATGACCCACAATTCGCCGCGACTGTCCCGCTGGATGTCGAGTACGGAATTGCTGGCGAGACTCGAGGAGTCCCCGTCCCGGTGCAGAAAATGCCGCTCGGTTCCATCGAGAATCCGTATGGCGCCCGCTGTCTGGGTGCCGATCCACAGCGCACCGTCCGCGCCGAATTCGCAAGCGCTTACCTGCTCCGTGGAATCTTGATACAGCGCCTGCCATTGGGCACCATCATCCTGCCAATGGGAAACACCCGAGGGATTGCAAAGCCACAGACTGCCCCGGTGAATCCACAACCGCGACACAATCAGCGACGGCATTTTGATGCGATGTACGACTACCTTCTTGACAGTGTCGAATCCCACCAACTCGTGTTGCGCACCGATCCATACGATGTTGTGGTACCAGGCGATCGGTTGCCGGAAGAGCCTATTCACATCCAAGTGAGGTTCGATGTTTTTTGCGGTGATCGGCGCAAATGGCAGAGCCGCCACCGCGACCGGGCGCTGCAACCGCTCGTCGTAGTAGCTCAACGCGGAACCGCTGGAAAGCCATATCGTGCCGCGCGGGTCTTCCATGAAACCGTCGATCAAACTCGCGGCGTCGCTGGCCCCGTCCAGTACCCGCCATTGCTCTCGAGCCGGATCGTACAGGGTCACGGGGTGACCGTACCAATGAATCCACAGGCGGCCGCGAGAGTCCACGTGCAGGGAATCCACGACTCCGTGCCCGAACGGCGGAGTGATGTACTTGAAACGATAGCCATCGTAGCGCGCGACGCCGGTTTCGGTGCCGATCCACAGGAATCCCAATTTATCGACGGCAACGGCGCGCACGCTCGACTGAGACAAGCCATCGCTGCGGCCGATATGGTCTAGGGCGTAGAGTGGATCGGCCGGAGCGTTAGCGGCGCCGGCGGCGAGCAGCAGGGTGCAGTACACCGCAGCCCGCATCTGTCGGTATGGCGACTTTCCGTCACATCTGGGCACAGCGAAACCCCTCGGATTTGCAATCTCGTTCCTAGTGTAATGCCCATGCACTTGTCGTGGAGTATGCTTCACATAAGCATCTTCGATTCCGGCGCAGGACTTCATCACCTCAAGCTAGCTTTGCGGGAGGCTATCGAATATGTTTCCGACGACATCACGCAATTGGATTTCCCTTGCATTGCTGGCAGTCGCAGCAATTGCGATCCCTACCAGTGCGCGGGCGCAATGGAAGACCCATTGGGAATACGCGGGACCCAAGGGAGCCTCTCATTGGAGCGAACTTGATCCGGCGTACGCGATTTGCAATGTGGGCAAGGAACAGTCTCCAATCGACATCCAAAGCGCGGTGAAAGCCGAACTCCCGGCCCTGCGATTTGAATCCAAGAGCGGCCCACTCAAATACCTGGTCAACAACGGTTACACGGTCCGCGTGAACTACCATGACGAACCGGGCGCCGGCAGCCAGCTTATCGTGGGAGACAAGCGGTATCAGCTGGTGCAATTTCATTTTCACCGGCCGAGCGAAGAGTACATACACGGTAAGCCCTTCGACATGGTGGCTCACCTGATGTATCGATCCGGCGACGGCACGGTGGTCGGAGTCGCGGTTCTGCTGAAGGCAGGCAGAGCGAACGCGACCGTTCGACAGCTTTGGGAGCACATGCCCAAGGTAGAGAGCAAGGTAT
>JBARBX010000819.1:0-2277 GCA_049793535.1 Steroidobacteraceae bacterium
TCCAACAAGAGGATCGAAAAGGGTCAGCTTGCTGTCGTCGAAGCCGGCAAAATCCGCCGCCAGCCCCAGATATTGATTGAAATTGTACGCCACAGATGTGCTTCCGCCATGCATGTAGCCGATGCGGTTGCTGGTAGCCGTCGGCATGGCCCGCCAGAAGGAATATCCGAAAAACCACTCGACCTTGGGAGTGTAGTTTCCCGATTCGTCCCAGGTTTGCATTTGCGCGGCCGGCTGAGCGCCACCGGCAAATGCCGATAGCGAGTTTGTCGAGTACACGGGGGCCGCGCTCTCGGCAGTATTCGGCGGAGTCTTTGCGGCGTCTGCCGGCGTCGCGGCGGCAGTTGCGGCGCCAGTGGCGGCGGTGGCAGTGGCGGCGGGTTGGTCCTTCGTGGCCTTGGTCTTCGCCTTGGCTGCGCCATCCGCATACAGCGCAGGCGCTATCGCAACAGCAACGGCCATCGTGGCAAAAATGCGAGCTCCCAACTTCATTGTCGCCTCCTGAATCCTGCCTGCTAGCGGCGCAGCAAACCAAACCGACGATTTCGTTTCGCGGCCGTTGAAACCTGCCCGTCGTGCACTTCGTCCGAACGATCCCCGGCTTATTGCTGAGGCACTGAAACGCTCGTGCCGTCAAATGTCACCGACCCGGCTCCGCCCGGGCCTGATCCGGCCAAGAGCCGCCCATTCACGATTGCGGTGGTTCCCACCGTGATGGATGTATTGGCCAGAATGCTTCCCTCGAACGTGGTGGCGTTGGCGATGGTCGCCGAAGCGCCAATCTGCCAAAAGATGTTGCTGGCCTTGGCGCCGCCCGCCAGAATCACCGAGCCCGCCGTGGTAAGCGAAGAGCCGACCTTGAACACAAAGACCGCGTTGGGATTGCCTTGGGCGTCGAGCGTGACGTTGGTTGAGATATCCAGCGTGGTCGAGGCCACGTAGAGTCCCGGCGTGAGCGTGAGTCCACCGATGTCCGTTTCCGTCGTCGAGTTTGCCGAGTCGGCGACAGCCTGGTTGTAAGCCGTCAGCAAATCGGTTTCCGCCTGCGTTACCACGGGGCCCGGGCCGTAGATCGTACCGTTCACTTGCGAGGGAGAAAGTCCATCGGAACCCGCCCCGCCCAATCCAGCGTCGCCGTTGACGATGCCGCCTCCGGTGGTAGTGATCGCGGCATTCGCCATGATCGCGAAATTCCCGGCGCTACCCAGGTTGATAGGCGCGAGAGCCGTGCCCGTTCCTGTGCCCGTCGTGAAGCTCCACGGATTCGGCACCAGGCCGGCTACCAGCGCATTCCCGGCCAGGTCTTCGACTGCGGGCGAAATCGCCGCGGTGTATTGGGTGCTGGCATCGAGATCGGCCGAGGGAGTGAACGTTGCGATCTGGTCTGCCGGGTCGTAAGCGACCGTGCCGGATACCGGGGTTCCGTCGGCGGTTGCGGTCACCAGGAAACTCTCCGTGGTGATCGTCGTCGGATTCATCGCCGTGCTGAAGGTGGCGCTGATCGTCGTGCTGACGGGAACTGCCGTGGCGGCATCAGCCGGATTTGTGACCGTCACTGTGGGAGCCGTGACGTCAAGAGTTGTCCCGGTCGTAAAGGTCCACGGGTTCGTGGCGCCGCCGGTGGCCAGAGCGTTGCCCGAAAGATCGGTAACCGCGCTTGAAATCGTCGCGGTGAATTGCGTGGAGTTCGCGAGATTGGCCGTCGGAGTGAAGATGGCTGTGTTGCTCGCCGTATCGTAGGTGACCGTGCCGGTCACGGGAACCGCGCCGACCGTGGTCATCAAGCTGAAAGCGCCGGGCGCGGAGATCGTCACAGGGTTCATCGCTTTGCTGAAAACCGCGGCGATCTTTTGGTTCGGCGGCACGTTGGTCGCGACATCGGCAGGATTGGTCGAAAATACGGTGGGCGCCGAGGCGTCCGCGACCGTACCCGTCGTGAAGCTCCAAACGTAGTTAGCCGCCAGCGCCTTGCCCGCCGGATTATGGGCGGCGGTGGTGATCGTTGCGGTGTACTGAGTGCTCGGCGCGAGGTTGGCGGCCGGCGTCAGGATGGCCGTATCGCTCGCGGCATCGTAAATCACCGCCGCGGTCACGGGCGTTGCGCCCGTCGTCGTCGCCAGGGTCACGGTTGTCGGCGCAATGATCGTCGCAGCGGACATCGGCTCGTCGAAGGTTGCGGTGATTTTCTGGTTGATCGGCACGTTGACCGCGGCGCTGATCGGATTCGTGGAAGTCACTGCGGGCTGGCCCTCTGTGGTGAACGTCCACACATAGTTG